>PMIZ01000422.1 GCA_003157225.1 Actinomycetota bacterium
GCGGACGCTTTGATTGACCATCTTGAACAGAAGTACTCGCTCGAGTGTCCTTGTCTGCAGCCCGACCGGGCGGCAGTCGATCACACCGAGGTCATGATTGACGTGAGTCAGGATCCCCTGAGGCATATTCGGGATCGATCGGGGCCCTTCTACATGAGGGGTACTGCTGTGAGTCTCTTTGTCCCGTTTGAGGGAGACTCAGGATTGTTTCGCCTTCAACCCTCCACCTCCACATTCAATCCTCCGCGTGGAGTCGTAAAGGGAGACCAACTCGTACTTCGTGTCGAGACTCTGGAACCCGACTCCGCAAAGATGAAGGCTGGTTTCGACCGAGAACTCAGCTCGATATCCCAGTACCTTGGCTGGGTTGGCCGAGACGTTCAGACTTTCAACTCTGGTCTTCGCTCCGCGGCGCAGGCCGGAATCGCGTCGCGTCGCGCTAAACTCGTTGCTGACCAAGAGCTTGTGTCATCTCTGGGTTTTCCGCTGAGGGAAAGGGCCGATTCCGTGCGAACGTATGCAGTTCCTGAAGTGCGGAGAAGAGCGGTCGGCAAGCCACCTGCAGCCGGACCAGTGAATCCAGCGGAGCCTGCGCTGGCTAACCAGGTATACGACCACATCCTCTCGGTTGTCCGCAGCATGGTTCATGTCATGGAACGGAGTCCAGGGGCCTTCTCCAAGATGAAGGAAGAGCATCTGCGTGACCATTTCCTGGTTCAGCTCAACGGGCACTATGAGGGGCAAGCCACTGGAGAGACCTTCAACGCCAGCGGTAAGACGGACATCTTGATTCGGGTGCGAGACCGAAACATCTTCATAGCCGAATGTAAGTTCTGGAAGGGACCGGTTGCTCTCGCGCAGGCAATTGATCAACTGCTTGACTACACATCATGGAGAGACACCAAGACTGCACTAATCCTTTTCAACAGAAACAAGCAGCTGTCGAATGTCCTGGCACAGATACCGGACGTGGCTCGCGGCCATGCTTGTTTCGTGAGAGAGCAGGAAAGAACTCTAGAGACCGAATTCAGGTGTGTGCTACATCATCGCGACGACAAAGGGCGAGAGCTCATCCTGACCATTATGGTCTTTGAGGTGCCGCTGTGACGGTGTCCGAGCCGGGCGTCGAGGAAGCCCTCTCTCCTGGCTGGGCGGGGCTGAGTTGGCAGAACGATCTCCTAATCTACTAGCAGATTAGGAGATTAGTGGTGACCGGTGTGTTGACATCACTCATCCTCCTGAGTAAAAATACTCAGTATGTTGAGTAAACCGTCACAACCGTTCCAGCGGACACAGGGCGCCGAACTCGCTCGTCGTCTGGTCGAGCCGCGACGCTTCCTGCAGGTGGTGGCCGGTCCACGCCAGGTAGGCAAGACCACCCTGGTGCAGCAGGTGGTCGAGACGGTGGGGCTGCCTGCCGTTTTCGCGACTGCTGATGAACCCACGCTCCGGGGTCCCCAGTGGATAGCGCAACAGTGGGAGGCGGCACGTCTGGCCATGGGTCCGGAGGGCGCCATCCTCGTGCTCGACGAGGTGCAGAAGGCCTCAGACTGGGCAGAGTCGGTCAAACGGCTGTGGGACGAGGACACGCGGCACAAGCGCCCCCTCAAGGTCGTGTTGCTGGGGTCGGCCCCGCTCCTCATCCAGCGTGGGCTGTCGGAGAGTCTGGCCGGCCGCTTCGAGATCCTGCGTCTGCCGCACTGGTCGCTCCCCGAGATGCGCGCAGCTTTCGGTTTCACGCTGGAGCAGTACTTATACTTCGGCGCCTACCCAGGCGCGGCCTCACTGGTGGATGACCCAAAGCGGTGGGCCGACTACATCCGCGACTCGCTCATCGAGACCACCATCGCGCGCGATGTGCTTTTGCTTTCTCGGGTGGACAAGCCGGCTCTGCTCCGGCGCCTCTTCGAGCTTGGTTGCCGGTACTCCGGGCAGGTGCTCTCCTACACCAAGATGCTTGGTCAGCTGCAGGACGCGGGCAATACGGTGACCCTGGCCCACTACCTCGATCTGCTGGCAGCAGCCGGCATGCTCACGGGGCTGCCCAAGTACGCGGGGCAGGTGGTGCGCAGCCGTGGCTCGAGCCCGAAGCTCACGGTGCTCAACACTGCTCTCCTGACGGCGCAGTCGGGTCTGACGCCTGCGGAAGCGCGCTCCGACCACCAGTTCTGGGGACGGCTGGTGGAGTCCGCCATCGGTGCCCATCTCGCCAACGCCCAGGCTGCCGGCGGGTGCGAGGTCTTCTACTGGCGCGAGCGCAACCGCGAGGTCCACTACGTGGTGAAGGCCGGGCGTATGGTGACCGCCATCGAGGTCAAGAGCGGTCGGGTCGCGGAGACGCTTCCGGGAATGGCCGCGTTCGCGGAAGCGTTCAAACCGGGGCGCATGCTCCTGGTGGGCGGCGACGGAATCGCGGTGGAGGACTTTCTGCTCAAGCCCGTCGAGCACTGGGTGAAGTCGTGAGGACGGCGGTTTGCAGGGAAGTTCTCAATCAGTCGAGGGTTGAACTCCCAATCAGCCGGGGTGCAAAGTATCAAACAGCGAGGGTGCTAACTTGCATTCAGCGCGATTCTGGCCGGCTCTGGCGTCGAAGGGCGCGAAGGCATGCTTGCCCATGTGTCGGCCATGCACCGGGCCACGATGGCCCAGTAGGTCGTACCCCGCTGTCGTAGGAGAGAGAATGACCACGCCCTTCACTGAATCGGTGGTCGAAGACCTACTGGGTGTAGGGCTCTGTTTAAGCGACATGTGCCGGAGGCGCACAACAATGGTCACAAACCCGCATGAACAGGGGCAATTCTTATTTAAGGCTTTCCTAGGCGTGGCCTCGGGGAATGTGTCATGACCGCGCAGTTCACCGAGTCCATCGTCGAGGAAGCGGCCCTCGCCTGGCTGGAAGCCGGCGGCTGGGATGTCAAGTACGGCGCCGACATGGTCCCGGGCGAACCCAGCGGTGAGCGCGGCGACTACACCCAGGTCGTGTTGGAGGGGCGGCTGCGCGACGCGTTTTCGCGGCTCAACCCCGGGCTGCCTCCGGAGGCCCTGGACGACGCCTTCCGTAAGCTCACGCGCCCCCAGGACGCCGATCTCCTCTCGCGCAACCGGTATCTGCATCGTCTGTTGGTCGATGGAGTGGCGGTCGAGTATCGCGCCGCCGACGGCAGCATCCGTGGGGCTCAGGTGCGAGTGATCGCCTTCGACGACGCTGGCGCGAACGACTTCCTGGCCGTCAACCAGTTCACGTTGGTCGAGAACAAGCGCACCCGCCGGCCGGACGTCATCCTCTTCGTCAACGGCCTGCCGCTGGTGGTCATCGAGCTCAAGAACGCGGCCGACGAGAACGCCACCATCTGGACTGCCTTCAAGCAGCTCGAGACCTACAAGGCCGAGATTCCCACGCTCTTCCAGGACAACGAACTCCTCGTGATCTCCGACGGAGTCCAGGCTCGTGTGGGCACGCTCTCCGCGGGCAAGGAGTGGTTCAAGCCCTGGCGGGCATGGGAGGGCGCCGCGACTGAGACGTGCACTCCGCAGCTTCAGGTCGTGATCCAGGCGCTGCTTACGCCTCGCAGTCTCCTGGACCTGGTCCGTGATTTCGTCGTCTTTGAAGACAACGGGGGCGGGGCGCTCGTCAAGAAGATGGCAGGCTATCACCAATTCCACGCCGTTCAGGTGGCAGTGGAAGAGACCCTGCGGGCTGCTGCCCGCTCTGGCGACCGCCGGGTGGGCGTGGTCTGGCACACCCAGGGCTCCGGCANNCCAGCTCTTCGGCACCTTCTCCCGCTGCCAGGAACTGCTGCGCCAGCCGCCGGTGCAGGCCGAGAGCCGCCCGCATCTGCGCGAGCTTCTGTCGGTCGCCACAGGCGGCGTGGTCTTTGCCACTATCCAGAAGTTCTTCCCCGAGGAGAAGGGCGACCGTCACCCGGTTCTCTCCGACCGGCGTAACATCGTGGTGATCGCCGACGAGGCCCATCGCAGCCAATACGACTTCATCGACGGTTTCGCCCGTCACATGCACGACGCCCTTCCCGGCGCCTCGTTCATCGGGTTCACCGGAACGCCCATAGAGCTGAAGGACGCGAACACCCGCGCCGTCTTCGGCGACTACATCAGCGTGTACGACATCCAGCGGGCGGTCGAGGACAAGGCCACCGTGCCCATCTACTACGAAAGCCGGCTTGCCAAGCTGGCTCTGGACGAAGCCGAGCGTCCCCACATCGACCCCGAGTTCGAAGAGGTCACCGAGGGCGAAGAGGTGGAGAAGAAGGAGAAACTCAAGAGTCGCTGGGCCCAGCTGGAGGCCATGGTGGGCACGGAGCATCGGCTGGAGCTGATCGCCCAGGATCTGGTGGAACACTTCGAGCGCAGACTGGAGGCCATGGAGGGCAAGGCGATGGTGGTCTGCATGAGCCGGCGCATCTGCATGGACCTGCACGATGAGATCGTGAAGCTGCGGCCCGAGTGGTTCCACGAGGACGACGAGAAGGGGGCGCTCAAGGTCGTCATGACAGGCAACGCCTCCGAGGGCCCGCGCTACGCCGCGCATTCGCGCAACAAGGCTCGGCGAGAAGCTCTGGCCAAACGCTTCCGCGCTCCCGACGACCCCTTGAAGCTGGTCATCGTGCGCGACATGTGGCTGACGGGTTTCGACGCCCCCTGCCTGCACACTATGTACATAGACAAGCCCATGCGCGGCCACGGCCTCATGCAGGCCATCGCCCGCGTGAACCGCGTGTTTCGGGACAAACCGGGTGGCCTGGTGGTCGACTACCTGGGACTGGCGCCAGAGCTGAGGGAAGCCCTGGCCGTCTACACCGAGAGTGGTGGCACCGGAGACACGGCCATCGACCAGCAGCAGGCCGTGCATGTCATGCTCGAGAAGTACGAGGTGTGCCTGGGGCTCTTCCACGGCTTCGATTGGTCGCTCTGGATCACCGGCTCAGCAACCGAGAAGCTCTCGATCCTTCCGAACGCTCAAGAGCACATCCTGAAGCAGCCGAACGGCAAGGACCGGACGCTGAGCGCGGTCACCGAGCTGTCGCAGGCCTTCGCTCTGTCGGTGCCGCATGAGAAGGCTCTGGCCATCCGCGATGACGTGGGCTTCTTCCAAGCGGTCCGGGCCCAGCTGGCAAAGCACGCCCCCGGCGATCGCAAGACCGACGAGGAACTCGACCACGCTGTGCGCCAGATCGTGTCGCGGGCGGTGGTCTCCGACGAGATGGTGGACATCTTCGCCGCCGCCGGTCTCAAGAAGCCCGACCTCTCCATCCTCTCCGATGAGTTCCTGGCCGAGGTGCGGGGCATGCCCCAGCGCAATCTGGCGGTGGAGCTGTTGCAGAAGCTGCTGAAGGGAGAGATCCGCAGCCGCTCCCGCAAGAACGTGGTGCTGGCCCGCTCCTTCGCCGAGATGCTGGAGCAGACCCTGAGGCGCTACCAGAACCGGGCGATAGAGGCGGCGCAGGTGATCGAGGAGCTCATCAAGATGGCCAAGGACCTGCGCGAGTTGGAGGAGCGGGGCATCGCCCTCGACCTCACCGAGGACGAGCTCGCCTTCTACGACGCCTTGGAGACCAACGACAGCGCGGTCAAGGTGCTGGGCGACGACGTCCTGCGCGACATCGCCCGCGAGCTGGTGACGGCCGTGCGGAGCAACGTGACCATCGACTGGACCATGCGCGAGAACGTGCGCGCCAAGCTGCGCGTGATCGTGAAGCGCATCCTCAAGAAACACGGGTATCCGCCGGACAAGCAGGAGAGGGCCACGGTCACCGTGTTGGAGCAGGCCGAGGTGCTGAGCGAGGAATGGGCTACCAGCACGAGTCAGCGATCGTGATCGTCCCTGAGAACAAGCTGCCGGAGGGTAAGCAAATGGAAGAATACGATCCCAATCGAGACCCGGAAGCAGACGAGTGGCTCGACCTCGATGAGCAGGAGCGCATGATACTGGTTGAGGACTACCATCGCCGGCATTGTGGCCGGATGCCAAGCGTAGAAGGCCACGCCGCCATTCACACCATCGTGGAAAACCAACTCGCTCTCGAGGAGCCCGTGGTCGTCGCCACCTTCGCTCGCCTTCGTCTTGAAGGCCTCGATCGTCACGACGCTGTTCACGCCATCGGCTCGGTGCTTGCGAGCCATCTGCATTCACTGCTCGCGGGCGAACAAGCGGAGCTGGAGCCGAACGAGCGATACCATGAGGCTCTTGGGAAGCTCTCAGCCCACAAATGGCGAGCGGGCTAATCGGCCGTCAAGACCCATCGCCATCAACAGTTAGCGTTCGTTTCGACCCGTAAAGCAATGCCAAGTAGCGGGTGAGAGGCGCAGCTCGTTCGAGAGATACCAGCGGCCCGTCGGCAAGAGAGGGCGGCGGTCAGTCACAAGCGCTTGACTGTCCTCCTGGCCAGGTGCGGAACCCTGCATGCAACCGGCCCTCGACTCCTCAAGTAGGCCTACACTGGAAAGACACGGCCGAGTGGACTGTCGACGCGGAGGCGGGCAAATGAAAGTGCTAGTGCTGGGTGCAAGTGGCAAGACGGGGGCCGAGGTTGTCCGCCAAGGAACGGCGGCGGGTCACGAGATCACGGCGTTTGTGCGCGATCCCAGCCGACTCCAAGCCAACAGTCCCCAGGTTGTGATGAAGGTGGGAGACGCCCGGAAGGTCGCCGACTTGGCCCAGGCGCTTGTGGGTCAAGAGGCGGTCATCAGTACCCTCGGCAGCAACAAGGCCGCCGACGCCCTGATAGCTAGGTCGACCGAGGCGCTACTCGAGGCGACGGCGAAGACCGGCCTTCGCCGAGTAGTGATGCTGTCTGTCGCCCGTAACTACAAGCCCACGCTCTTCATAAGGTTGATGGCCCGGGTAATGGCGGGTGTGGTCGCCGACCGCTGGGCTGGGGAGGACTCGCTCAAGAACTCCAGCCTCGACTGGACGATCGTTTACGCAGCCAAGCTCACGGGCGGCCCGAGGACAGGTCGCGTCCGGATAGCAGGCACTGGCGAGACAGTCACTTTCCGCAGCACCATTTCGCGAGCTGACGTGGCCGAGTTCCTGCTTGCTCGGCTAACCGATAGCGAGGCCGTCGGAAAAGCATTCGTTGTTGCATCCTAGGGATGAAAGCTGTAAGGGCGAGAAGCGCGTGGTCCCCGCCACTGCGCCCTGTCAACGGAAGCATCGGAGGGCAGACTCGTGGACGATAGACGGCCTACGCAAACCGCCGTTCGATGCCTCGCGGCTACTGCCGGGCTTGCCGCTGTCTCATATGCCTCGTACGTGGCGATCACCTGGCTCCGGTTTGGACGTGTGGCACCGTCAACCGGAGACGAGGTTGGCTCGCTCCTCGACCGGTTCATGCCCACCTACGAGGTCGAAGAGCGCCATCAGACGCGTGTCGCTGCCCCAAACGACGTCACTTTCGCGGCGGCATCGGAGATGGACATCCAGCGCGTACCGGTAGTTCGAGTGCTGTTCAAGGGCCGTGCATTGTTTCTTGGCGGGAAGGGGGACGAAGCGGAGCGCCCTCGCACGCTGCTAGCTTGGATGCAGTCCCTCGGTTGGACGGTGCTCGTCCACGTCCCCGGACGTCAGGTAGTGCTGGGGACGGTCATGCGCCCGTGGGAGCCGGACCCCTCGCCACGGGTCGTGACGCCGGAGAAGTTCGCGGCGTTTTGCGAGCCCGAGTACGTGAAGATCGTCTCCACCTGGGCTGCACAGCCGATCGGGCCGCATGAGTCGCGGTTCACCATCGCAACGCGAGTGGCCACGACCGATCCCGTCGCGAGGCGGCTTTTCAGGAGGTACTGGTCGCTGTTTTCCCCCGGCAGTCTTCTCATCCGGTATCTGGGGTTGCGTCTTGTCCGAGACGAAGCTGAGCGGCATGCGTAGCCGGATGGAAGGAGTATGCGGATGACTCCAAAGATCCAGGTCGTCAAGGCGGGGAGTAACTGCTTTCTGCTGCAGGCGAGGAACGGCTTTGTACTTATCGACTCCGGGGTCGCCTCTCGACGCACCGCAGTGGAAGAGAAGCTGGCGCATGCGGGGTGTGGGCCCGGCGACCTCAAGCTCATAGTCCTTACCCATGGCGACTCCGACCATGCTGATAACTGCGCTCACCTCCGCACAGTCTATGGCGCGGTGGTCGGCATGCACCCGGCTGATGTGCAGATGGTCGAGTGCGGAGACATGTCCTTAGGTAGGAAAGCCCGGCCCGACAGGATCACAGCTATGGGGAGGGTAATCGGGCTCGTTGGCAGGCTCATGTCCTTGTTCGGACCGCCGCCCTTTGACCGGTTCTCGCCCGATGTTCTCTTCGAAGATGGGCAGAGCCTCTCCTCGTACGGTCTCGATGCCACGATCATCCATCTCCCCGGGCATTCGAAGGGTTCGATCGGTGTTCTGACCGCGGACGGCGATCTGTTCTGCGGCGATTTGATCTACAACTTCTTCAAGCCCAACATGGTTTGGATCAACGACATGGTCGACGGGAACGCGAGCATCTCTCGACTTGGGGCTCTGAACGTGCGTGCGGTCTACCCCGGGCACGGAAAGCCGTTTCCCTGGGCGGAGTTTGCGGCGAGGCGCTAGTTCCCAGCTTCACCATTACCCGATCATGCTGGGCCACGCTCGAGTCGGTGGATATCCGCCAGCCGCAGGGACGATGGTCTTGTCGGGATTTCGCCCAAAGAGTATTGCTCCGCCGACATTCACCCGACTACCGGCTCGCGCACTATCATAGAAAGTGGACCGATGAATCCGGTCAGGTCAACAGCACGCGTGTATCCTCGGTTGCGTTCGAGGGTCGATGAAGGCCGGAGCCCAGGGCTGGGATAGGGGAGGGAGTCGATGTTCTGCTCCAATTGTGGCAAGACGATCGAGGAGGGATCGGCGTTCTGCAAAGAATGCGGGGCGCCCGTCCCCCAGGTCGGGAGGATGGGTGGAGCCGCCGGACTCGAGGCGACCCAAGTCAGGTCAGCCGCATCCCCTGAGCCGCCCGGAGCCCTCTCCGCTTCGNNCCACCGCCGGGCTATATGCCACCTCCACCGCCGCCCCCTTCAGGATACACACCAGGGTGGCAGGCGCCGCCGCCACGTCGGCGTGCAGGGCTGATCGTGGGCATCGCGGTAGCTGTCGTCATCGTGCTCGCCGGGGCCGGGGTGGGCGCATATTTCGGCCTGCGTGGCGGTGGTTCAGACCAGACGGCCTCCTCCTCGACGACTGTCTTCGCCGAGTCCACCAGCACCTCCTTGGCGGAGGTATCCACCACCGTAGCCGTCCCCTCGGTCAGTTCCAGCACCACCGTGACCACCGCCACCTCCTCGAACGTGACCACCTCCATGAGCACCACTACCTCATCTCCCTCGGCTACCACCACGCCCCCCGTTCCGGCACCCGACGCCCGTCTTCACTCGCCTGGGTCTGGCTCGCCGGAACGGAAGGCCATCCTGGATGTGCTCCGGGTCCCCGTGGAAAAA
>PMIZ01000050.1:0-3662 GCA_003157225.1 Actinomycetota bacterium
TTCAACGAGCAGGTGCCGGAGGAATGTGTCCCCGGCCTTGGTGGCAAAGGGGAAGGACAACGGCACGTCGAACTCGAGCTCCAGTCGGTCGTGGTTTTGGCCTCTAGTCATCCTGACCCGAGTACTCGCCTTGCTGGTCTATCTATCCGAAGCCATTGGGGCCGGGTTTGATCCCAGTTATTGTCATCGTCCCTTTGTCCGGGTCGTACAGGATTTGGAGGGTGAACTCGTCATGCTTACTCTCGCCGCCCTCAAACAGTAGGTCGACGTAGAGGTAGTTGTTCTCCATGTGGGCGGCTCCTCCCAGTACCACGTAGCTTGTGGGCCGGCTGAGCGAAGAGAGCATCTTGGAAAGGCCGGCTTGGCCCTCAGGGGCGACGAGCTGCTTGAGGGTGGCGAGATCACCCTCCCCATCCAGGTAGGAGATAATGGCGTCTCCCAGCTGCTTGACCTCAGCCAGCTGCCCAGTGGCAGCGAGGCCAAGAGCCGGGGAGGTGGTCAAGTGTTGTATATCGCTTGGCCCGCACGAGGCCGACGTGACCGCTGCCGTCAACAAGACCCCCCATGCGACGATGATCGCCAGGATGCGACGTGACATTGGCCTTCCGCGTTCACAGTCAACGTGACTGCCCATCTGATGTGTCGAGGCGCTCATTCGCTCCTCCTCATCCTAGCTCCTCGGTCGACTGCGCGTACTGAATAGACGGAGGCCGAGCGACGCCTTGTCCCACTTCGTCCGTCTCGTTCTACCGGCCTCTGGCGAGCCTGCCACCCCGGAGAGTAATCGGGGAGTTGCTCGTCCATGCCCAAATGTCTACCAAGCGTGGCATCACACGTCGTCGGTACGGATGGGGGGCCGAGTCTCATGGTCTCGGAACCAACAACCGCCCACCTGCCGGCTCTCGGAGTCCAACCATGCCTTGGCTTCGACCGCCCCCGCGAGCGCTCAAGCGGGGAGGCCGGGTCGAGCCTCGGGCAGATGCCAGAACACGACTCGATCCATGCGGCCTCCCCACCAGCGTCAGTTCGCTACGGCCGTCTCAGAAGGCTACGGCTCAACCTTCGTCACCTTCCAGTTCACGCACTCCCGAGCTAGGCGCTCTTCATCCGTCAAAGACATCTCTGACTTCGGCGTTCTCGTCGTCGTGCTCGCGAAAGACGCCTGTCCAGTCCGCGCGCCCTGTGACTCGCTCGGGATTCGAGCGGCGCCGGCTGATCCGCTCCTTTGATATCCCCCCCGGGGGTCGGGCGGCGACGCAGCACTCCAAGCACCTCACTGGCACATCACAGTGGATGAGCCATCCAATTGTAGTTTGCGTTGATTGTCCAATTGGAGTTGTAGACCCCGGGATACTGATAGCCGGACTGGTCCTCAACCTTGTCGAACTTAGAGCATGACTCAGTCTGAGGTAACCAGGAACCTCCGACATTTGTTTGGGTCATGATGCTAGAGTGGTGATTGGCCGGGTCATGAGGAGCGGCCGTCTTAGAGTCTGTGCCAATCTCGAAGGCAGTCTCGGCCCATGCGAGCTGGTTTCCCCACACCATGTTGGTATAGTCCATACGTTGGCCCTGACACCACGGCTCTAGTATTCCTTGACTATCCAGAGTCAGCAGCAGCCGCTTCGTCACTCCTGTAGAACCCTGAGTGACGAATTCAGAGTTTGGGTATGCGTATTCATAATCATACGTACCATTTAGCAGCACTATGTAAGCATGCATGCAAGGTTCCCAGATAGTGGAAGAACCAGGGTAATTGAGATTGCAGAACTCAAGTCCACAGTGGTAGTCGTTTTGGCCGTTATACGCGCGAAGACCAATACCATAGTACTGCTGATATCCGTGGGATCGATCTGCAACACTAATATCCGCCGCATTCCCAGTGTGTGTCTCGGCATTCGTGGTCATTTTGCCAACGTCCAGATAGGTTCCCGGCCATGTCTCCGGAACCATCCCTCCTGCTGCCGTCCCACTCTGGGTCGGTGATGTCGCGCGCATGCTCTCCCAGTTAGCCATATCTTGCGCCGTCGGCTGGTTGTAGATGCCCAAGGAGTTAAGATGGGCTTTGGCGGAAGGGGGCAGGTCCATCTTGCTGCCGTCGGCATTTTCGAAGTGGCCGTTGCGCCAGAAGAACTCGCGGCCGAACTCAGAGGTGAAATGTCCATTACCCAGGTACCTGAACCAGCCATCTACTGAGGAGTCCCACTGGGGCCGCGGGATGCCCTCGAAGACGTACTTGTCCCACACAAAAGCGGAGTCGGTTGAAGAAGGCGGGGCGGTTGAAAGATCAGGCGCCGTCGAAGGAGCCGACGTGCTAGCCGCTAGGGCGATGGAGCCCACCAACGCCATCGTAAGGACGACGGCGATCACCAGAGCGAACCAGATGCGCTTCCACATGTCTGATCACCTCTTCCGGTTGACTTGTCGCGATACTTGTCCTGACTAGGGTTCTTGACTACTCAGTTGGGCCGAAGGTGGTCAATTGCTGTGCGTTTGGCCTATATCAAACTGTAGTCCTCCCTTCGCCTTCGAGTCACGTGCTCAGGGACGAGCGCGACCTTCGAAGCCAGACGAGGAAAGGGAGATATTGGCAAGTTGCCAGCGACGGATCCCCCCGGATCATCTGACGCGCTTTCCCTTGCATCAAGACATCTTAGTCTTAACTAGAGCACAGATGGCCACGGCAAAGCAAACGAAGAGCCGGTCAGCGGACAGGAGACGTACGCAGATCGCGCAAAGGAGTTGCGGCTGGTCGGTTGTCGCACCGGGCTGATCCCGGCCACCCTGCCGGGCCCGTACGAAAGCAGCTCTGCCACCTCTTTGCGGGGATTCCGTCGAGTTGTCTTCAAGTGTGCGAATAGCAGAACTTCGAGGTGGGACGGTGTCGTCCACGAGGGGAAACCGGTCGTGGGATAGCGCCCCACCGGCGCATGTATGGCTCTCGACTGGCAGGGCTAGATGCCTATCGCCTCTGTCACCCGTCCCCAGCCTCGATCCTCCTGTCCCTCAGGGCGGCGCAGGTAGGTGGTGGTGACCGCTAGGGAGCTGTGATCCAGGAACCGAGAGACATCCTCGACACTCTCCCCGGCGTCCCGTCTCAGCTTGGCCGCAGTGTGGCGCAACAGGTGTAGCCCGGCAGGAGGTAGACCGGCCTTCTGTAGATGGCGTCGGAACCGGCCGTAGAAGGTACCGCTCGTCAGCCCTCTGCCGTCCGCAGCCGCACCAGAGGGCCACAGCGACTCCGAAGGCGCATGACCCCAAGGTCCTTCCCAAAGGCCGCCAACGCGGCTCTCAGTGCGTCCAGCGCCGGCTGGGGGAACTCGCGCCGACCGGTCTTGCCGCCTTTGCCTCTGTAGGAGTAGAAGCAGACGCCGTTCTCGAAGTTGAGGTCGCCGGCGGTCATGCGGAAGACTTCAGCTCGCCGACGGCCAGTGAGGACCAGGGTGAGGATGATGGCTCGGTCACGAAGGCCCTGGGGAGTCTCGGGAAGAACGGCCAACAACCGACGCACCTCGTCCGCTGAAAGACCCCTGGCAGGTGGGGTGGCCGTGCGCGGTCGCTCCAGCTTGTCGCACGGGTTGGTGTGCACGATGTCCATACGAATGAGGAACCGGAAGAACGAAGACAGGCAGGCCATCCGGGCGCCGATGGTGACGGGGGAG
>PMIZ01000050.1:3750-9826 GCA_003157225.1 Actinomycetota bacterium
CGTCGTCACCATGTTGCTCAGCCGGGCGGACAAAGCAAGCACCATGGCGGGCGGGAGACCAGCATTGACCAGCTCTGCTTATGAGGGGGGGATGGTGGTCGAGGCGGAGGGAATGGGGCATCGCTATGTTTGCATGATGTTCGTTCTCGGGCATGGAGCATAGGGCCACGTGACGGGTAGCCGTTCGCCTGGTTCGAACAGCGGCATGACCCTCCGCGCCGTCGCGGCCGCGCCGAGCCCGAGCCCGGTCTATCGGTGACCCAATGAACTTCTTCACGCAATTTGCGACAGTTGCTCGCTGACGCCGTGAGTATCACTTGTAATGCTACAAGTAAGGTGCTCAGATAGAGTTCAAGGTGCTCTGACGCAAACGGGAGGCTCTTCAGCAGGACCTACGGGGGATCTGTGGTTGGCTTGGGGCCAGCCGTTCGACTACATCTCCATTCCATCACTATGGCTGCTCCCGTCTCCTGCGTCTACACTCGGCCGCCGGTTCTACCCGGCGGCGGCTCGCGGGCACTCANNATTGGCTACTCTTGGGGAGGAGAGAGAAGATGAAGACCAAGGCCACGACACAGGCGGAGCCTAGTAGAAGCATCACGAGCGGGGAGGGACGGAAAGGGCCTGGCGCGGTCTCGGGCCGGGGATTTCCCAGACGGACCGTCATAATCCTGTCAGTTGTTCTGCTGCTTACGACCACCCTTCTACTTGCTCTGGCCGCTCCTGCCCTGGCCGACAGCATCTCCTTCGATGCGGGCAACTGGTTCGTCTATGGGTATCCAATGCAGTACGGCGGTCAGTCCTGGGTTCCGTTCTGGGGCTACATCGTGGACCAGGACTCAAACACTGCGGGCACGCAGATAACGATCGCAAACAGCAAGCCCATCAGGTACCTAATTTACAACTTCCCCTCTTACGCAGGCGACTACACCACGAGTTCCGACTACGCCTGGAACTACAACTACCACTGGACGTACATCCCCGTTTCCGTCACGCCGCGGCTCGTCACCATCCAGACCGAGAATGTGCGCTACATCTGGGCCACAGGCTCTGACCAGGCGGCGAGGCTGGCCGATGCCGTTCGCCGCTTCAAGGCCGGCTACTGGGTCGTAACCTACGACGACTACACGACCAGCATTATCTGGAATCCGTTGTTTCCCCTCGAGGNNATCGGGAACGCCACCTACTCCTTCACGGACCTTTCCCTTTCCGGCACAGGCTTGCCTCTCACCTTCACCCGAACCTACAACTCTCAAGACGGAGGCAACTCGGGCTTCCTCGGCAAGGGTTGGCGCAGTGAATATCAGCAGGCGCTTGACTTCCCCTCCTCGGGCCAAGTGACCCTCACAGCCGCCGATGGCTGCCGGGAGACCTTCGTCTCCGCAGGGAGCGGGAACTACACCTCGCCTTCGGGGGTGACCGATCGCCTCTACCAGAACACAAACGGCTCCTTCACCCTTACCTATCTTGACCGAAGCCACCTGGAGTTCGACTCCGGCGGGCGGCTCTCGAGTATGGTCGATCGCTACGGGAATCAAACCACGCTCACCTACGACTCAAGTGGTCAACTGACTACGGTGACGGCAGCCAGCGGCCGCAGCTTCACCTTCACCTACACCTATGGCTACCTCTCGCAAGTCGAGGATAGCTCGAGCCGCAGTGTCCACTTCACCTACGATGTTGGTGGCCATCTTACCGGCGTCACCGACCCGAACGGGCACGTCACCCAATACGCCTACGATTCCTCTGATCAGCTGACCGCCATCACCCAGCCGGAGGGGTCGGCACCGCTGGTCACCAACTCTTACACGAACGGGCAGGCAACGCTTCAGACCGATGCCCTGGGCCACGAGACCGGACTCTCCTTTGACCCGACGAACCAGCAGACCACCGTGGTCGACGCGCGCAGCCACAGCAGCACCGATGCCTGGGACGCGAACTACCGGCTGACAAGGCACACCGANNCTACAACTCGGCCGGCTTCCCGGCGACGTTCACTGACGAAAACGGGCACCAGAGCAGCTTCGTCTATGACTCTCTCGGCAACCTCACCTCCGCGACCGACCCTGAGAGCCACCAGACCACGGCGAGTTACGACACCACCAACGGCAACCCGCTCTGGGTGGAAGACGCCCTGAATCATCGCACCACTTTCACCTGGGACCAGACCGGCACCTTCCTTGACTCGGTGACCTCGCCCGTTGGCACAACCGCCTTCACCTGGAACACCGACGGGAGTCTCGACTCGCTGACCGATGCCAACTCCCATGCCTGGTCCTATGACTACAACGCCTATGGGGATCTAGTGTCGGCTGTTGATCCGCTCAATTACGAGACAACCTACACGCACGACTCGGCCGGGCGGCTGACTGGAATCGAGGACCCGAACTCGAGCCTTGTCCAGTTCGCCTACGACTCAAAAGGGAACGTGACAACCGTCAAGGACGCACTGGCCGAGACCGACCCACTGCATCGCCACCAGTTGGACTTCACGCACGATGACAACGACAACCTCACGGCGATCGAGGATGCCAACGGTCACAGCACCTCCTTCACCTACGACGACACGAACCATCTCACCCTGGTGGAGGACGCCTTGTCTGGGCAGGCGGCCTTCGGCTACGACGCCAACTACAACCTCACCTCTGTCGAGGACCCCAACGGGCACACGACAACCTTCGCCTACGACAACTGCGACCGCATATCGAGCGTCACCGACCCCTTGAGTCGGGTGACCGGATACACCCGTGACCCGGCCGGCAACCTCACAACCGTCTCACTACCCAACGAGAACGAGACTAGTTTCGAATACGCGGATGACGGTCTCCCCTCTCTGATCAGCTATTCGAGCGAGCCAACTACCTGGGCTTTCTCCTACAACGCCACTCACGCGGTCTCTGAAGTCGCGAAGAATGACGGGAAGACCTGGGCCTTCACCTACGACTCCGGCAACCGGCTGACGGCTGAAACGGACCACAACAACACCGCTCTCGGACCCTTGAGTATTGGGCACACGTACGACTCGGTCTCCAACCCTACCGGTCTTGAGATTGGGGGCCTGGTTTCGCTCGCTCTCACCTACGATGCCCGCAACCTGATCGCGACTCTCACCGATGATGGAGGGGAGACCGGCTTCAGCCACGACGACGGCGGACGTCTGACCGAGATCACCACCCCGGAGGGAAGCACCCGGGCCTACACCTACGATGCCGCCAGTCACCCGACGGAAGTCGAGAACGTGACTGACTCCGGCACGCAGACTCTCACCTACACCTATGACGCCAGCGGCAACGTCCTCTCGGAGAACTCGAGCACCTACGCCTACGACGCTCTCAACCGTCTGACAAGCTGGTACGACCCCACGGCCGACGTCACCACCACCTACTTCTACGACCCGGCCGGCAACCTGACCACGGTCAAAGAGGACGGTGTCACGACCGAATCCTATGCCTACAACGCCGGGAACGAGATCACCAACACCGGGTACCTCTACGACGACAACGGCAACCTCACCGCCGATGGCACGTACACCTACACCTACGACGCCGACAACCAGTTGGTAGAGGTGAAGCAGGGGGAGACCACCATCGCCTCCATGACCTACGACTACGACGGTCGACGTACCTCGCTCACCACCTCGGCTGGTACCACCTACTTCCACTACGCCGGCGGCCAACTGGTGGCCGAGTCGGATGGGACCGGCAGTGTCACGGTTACCTACGCGTACGATCCTCAGGGCGGTCTCATCTCCATGACCCGGGGTGAGAACACCTACTACTACCAGACCGATGCTCACGGAGACGTCGTCTCCCTCACCGACTCGACCGGCGCCGTAGTCGACAGCTACGCCTACGATCCTTGGGGCAAGGTTCTCTCCAGTGCCGAGACCGTTCCCAACCCCTTCCGCTACGCGGGCTACTATTACGACTCCGTAACCAACCTCTACTACCTCTGGCACCGCTACTACGATCCGGAGCTGAAGAGGCTCCTGACGCAGGACCTGCTGAGAGGCGCCGTGGCGGAGACGCAGAGCCTGAACCGCTACTTCTACGTTCGGGACAACCCTCTGCGCTACAAGGACCCGACTGGGCTTTTTAGCTGGAGTAGCGTGGTGCACGGCATCGAGGCCGCGCTGGCAGGAGCGGCAACGGCGATCGCGGTGGTTGTAGTCGGACCCTACGGCTTTGAGCTTGCCGCTTCGCTGATGCCCGTATTCGAGTCGCAGTCCGAACAGGTGATGGAGCAAGGGGGAACGGCGGCGAAGTCTATTCTCGACAAAGCTACGGAGGCGCTAGCGCAGAACAAGATCTGCCTAGAAGGAAAGACCGAGGTAATGTTGGGTACTCACCCTGGGTACCTGGAGGCGGCAGAGAAAGCAAAGGCCTGGGCTCTGAACCTGCCAGGGAGGGTGTGGGATAGCCTCTCGGATCTTGAACAGGAGGCTGTGGAGAAGCTTTTCTGCGATACCGCCATAGAACATGGACTCTCAATAAGCCTGTCAAACAGTGGCTGGGAGGCTGCTGAGGGTTCGTGGCTGAACTGGGAGATAGACTACTTGGAAAGACAGGGCTACCACTTGAGCGCGGATGGCATGAGCATGTACAAATAGCCGTCTTTGCGCTAGGACCTCGGCCTTTTCGCGGTCCCTATCGCTTGGGGCTTGGAAGTGATTTGCGGGTTGACGGGAGGATAATAGTGTTTCGGGCTTCTCTGAGAGTGATTGGAAACCGATCTGGGCGCTCCTTGCGCTTGGCGGCGGATAGGCCATGGCAATCTGGCTCCGCCAGACGCAGTTGACCGTCGATTACTTCGGTGTGAAAGGGGTAGGGCGAACATGGTGCCTTCAGATTCCGTCTCGCTGGGTATACCTGAATGTCTCGTCGCACTGGTGCGCTCCTTGCGGCGCGATGGCTTCTCTGTCGCAACGGAAACCCATGACGAAGAGGCCTTCGGGAACTACCAGGCCGTTCTGGAGAATCGCACCCTGAGGGTCCGGATCGTGCGGGACCGGAGTATCTGGTTGCTGCAGATCGGTGGTGACGGGCTCGGGGATAGCTGGTTCGGGGCCGGCGCATGGCGGGAGTGTCTCGAGGGGACGGAGATGCCCGTTGGGCCCTCAATCGCAGACGGAGACTGCGAGTATGTTGAGGAGAATTGGCGGAGAATGGTGGACGCGCTCCAGACCGAGCTCGTTGAAGCGACAGGTGCCTGTCTGCATGCTCGTCAAAGGGAGCGCTCGAGGGTGGACCGGGCGCGTCTTCGGTGGGAGCGCGAGAATGCCCAGCGCAAAAGCCGAGATGAAAGGTAGGGCTACTTCTCTGGCGGTTGCGGTTGCTCTTGGAGGTACCCGCCGCGTTCGGACACGGAGGCGATACAGCAGGGCATGAACTATCGGGCGCCCAACCCAAGAAACACTGGCCTGTGGGGTGTCAAAACCCGATCCGAGGGCGAGATCCGATGGCGGCTGCCAGGCTACGATAGCATCGGCCGGTCGCTAATCGTTCGGGGAGGTTCGATTGTTCTGGTCGTTGGTCTATGTCATCGCGCGTCGTCTTCTCTCACCACACCGACGAGCGCTGGGTTCTTCTGCGCATCGAGCGGTGGCTCCAGAGCACCGATCAAGATGCCCAACGGGACCGTGGTGGCGCGTGAGAAGGGGACCCCACAGGGATCGCCGATCTCACCCCTGTTGGCCAACCTGTTCATGCACTACGCATTCGATCGGTGGATGGCCCGGGAGTTCCCAGGCTGCCCCTTCGAGCGCTTGCGCGGACGACATTGTGGCCCACTGCGATAGCGAGCAACAGGCTCGCCGGCTGCAGGCCGCCATCGCCGAGCGGCTCGGCTCCTTAGGGCTCGAGCTGCACCCCGAGAAGACCAAGATCGTGTACTGCAAGGACGCGAACCGCCGAGGTGACTTTTGAGCACACCAGCTTTGACTTCCTCGGCTATACCTTCCGGGGCCGCTTGGTGCGGGGCCAACGGGGCTTCTTCGTGAGCTTCACGCCGGCCATAAGCACCCAGGCGCTCAAGGCGAAGGGTTTACAGATAAGAGCCTGGCACCTCAACCGTCGCA
>PMIZ01000355.1 GCA_003157225.1 Actinomycetota bacterium
ACGACTACGGCAAGGACGTCGGGCCGAGCACTCGCGCGATCCAAAACGCGGGCATCACGCTTCTCGACAACCGCGGGGTGTGGATCGACAAAGGCAACGAGCGGATCAGGCTTGGGGGCGTCGGCGACTATGACGTGGACAATCCCGATATCGCGCCTATCATCCGCGGCACGGCACCGGGCGATTTCGTGCTGCTCGTCTCCCACAACCCGGCCTTCGTGCGCGAGCTGAAGCCAGGACAGGTAGACCTGATGCTATCGGGGCACACCCACGGCGGGCAGGTGACATTCTTCGGCCTATGGGCGCCCGTCCTACCTCCCGAGGTGGGTCAGAAGCTACGCACCGGGGTGGTCAAGACCGACGCGACCACAGTGATCATCTCGAACGGCGTGGGGACGATCTTCCCCCCGATAAGGTTCTTCGCCCGTCCCGACATCGTGGTAGTCACGCTGCGGAGCGGCTAGCCGCAAAGTACCTCGCGGATCTCCTGCAGTAGGCCTTCTTGAGTGAAAGGCTTCTCGAGAAAGCCCCATTGGAGGCTACCTTCGTCTTCGGCGCCTCCCGACTGTGCCGAATAGCCCGACATGACGACGACTTTGATGGCCGGACGCATAGCGGTGACCTTACGGGCCAATTCCCACCCATCCATGCCCGGCATCACGACATCCGTCAGCAGCAGATGGACCTTCTTGGCGTTGTCGCGCAGGACCTTGAGTGCTTCCAACGCGTCACCCGCCTCCAAAACCTGGTACCCGCTCTGACGTAGGTTCCGCGCGGCCAGGCGGCGCACGGTGTCCTGATCGTCGACAAGCAGGATCGTTTGACCGTGGAGCGGCAACGCAAGCTGCTGGGGGTCGGTCAGCGCGGCCGGAGAGTCGGGAGACCGGAACGCGGGCAGGCTGATGCGAAACATCGATCCCTTCCCGGGCTCCGAATCAACCGTGATGGAACCGCCACTTTGCGTGACTATCCCGTACACGGTAGACAGGCCGAGGCCCGACCCGATGCCCGCGCCTTTGTTGAAGAAGGGCTCGAAAAGGTGAGGACGAACCTGATCGTCCAGCGCCGGACCCGTATCGGTGACCACCAACAGCACCCGAGCAGCGCCGTCCTCAAAGGAGTTCGCGGTAGCTACGATGAGCCGCCCGCCGTCCGGCATCGCCTCCCGAGCGTTCACGGCAAGGTTCGCGAGGACCTCCTGCATCTGCCCCGGGTCGACCTCCACCGGCTCGAGGTCCGGGTCCAACAGGAGCTCCAGCTCGATCCCCTCGCCCACAAGACCACCGAGGGTCTCGCCCATCGCGGCCACCACGTCGCTCAAATCGACCACTCGCGGCCGCATTACTTGGCTACGCGACAGCGCCAGCAGCTGACGCGTGATCACAGCCGCCTTGCGCGCGGCCTGGCTGATCTCGAGCAGGTCTTCGCGCCGCGGATCGTCCGGCCCCACGGACTGGAGCAGCAGATCGGTATATCCGGAGATGGTGGTCAATAGGTTGTTGAAGTCGTGGGCGATCCCCCCCGCGAGTCTCCCCACCGCTTCCATCTTGTGGATCTCGCGGCGCTCGGCTTCCAACTCCTTGCGCTCGGTGATGTCGCGGACGGCGGCCAGCACGGCGTCTTCGCCTCCAAACGACACCCGCGAAAGCAACACCTCCACGTCGAAAGTGGACCCGTCGCCGGGGCGCCGGGCCTTCCATTCGAAGTGCGAGGTCTCGCCGGACAGGACCTTGTCCCAAAGAGCGGGCAATTCCCCCACGGGGGCGCCAGGCGCCGAAAGCTCTGCCGCGATGGTCAGACCCAGGGCTTCCTCGCGCTCGAGTCGAAAGAGACGAAGCATGTCCTCGTTCATATCCAGTAGCCTGCCCTGCCGGTCGTGGATCATTCCGGCGGAGTAGATGCCGCCAGGAGCGGCAGCGTAGGCATCGTTCAACCGGTCGTCTCTCGGGGTCGGTTCGCCGATGCTTTCCCCCTCGAGCCACTGACCGTCCATTTGACCGTCCTCTCCCGAAACGCGGAAGGGTGTGTCGCCGAAAGAAGGCCGGCAGGGACCGGTCTGTGGGCTATTATACGTCTTGCTCGCCCGTCTCCATGCAGTCATGCAACCTTCGTTGTATGGCGCCCGGACGGAGTCTCCGCTACCCTGCCTCCGGCTCGAGTCATCCAGCCCGCGGCACCAGCGGGCCGGTCCTAGCGGAAGGCGCGGTGACATTCTTGAACATGCTCCTGTTTAGGCACGCTCGCATGAGACCCGAACTGTTCGATGTCCTCTCGCCCGAGCGCTACCCCCAGCTGGTGGCGGAAACCGTACTGCCCGGCCGCACCGGGAAGACGGCTCCTCTCCCCCGTGACCTGCACCTCCAACTCGCCGATGCGCTTGCCGCTCAAGGGATCCGGCAGCTCTGGACTCACCAGGGAGAGTGCTGGGAGGCGGCGCAGCGCGGCGAGCACGTCATGGTCACAACCGGCACCGCCTCCGGGAAGAGCCTTTGCTTCAACCTGCCCGTCATCGACGGCCTCCTGCGGGACCCTCGCGCACGCGCGGTCTATCTCTACCCCACCAAGGCACTGGCCCAGGACCAACTCCGGCGGATACGCCCCTTGGCCGGGCGGCAGATCGAGGTGGCCACCTACGACGGGGACACGCCCGCCGCGGCCCGCTACGCGGCCCGCCAGAAAGCCCGCCTCGTGCTCACAAACCCCGACATGATCCACCTGGCCATGCTNNGTGTTCGGCAGCAACGTCGCAAACGTGCTTCGCAGGCTCCGGCGCGTCGCCTCCTTCTACGGCTCCGAGCCGCAGTTCATCCTCGCGTCGGCCACCATCCGCAACGCGCACGAGCATGCGGACAATCTCACCGGCCTCGAAGTCACCCACGTCACCGGCGACGGAGCTCCCAGTGGGCCGCGGAAGATCTTGTTCTGGGAGCCGCCCCTGGTGCAGGACGCGCTCAACCTGCGGCGCAGCTCCAACATGGAAGCCGCCGAGCTGCTGGTGGAACTCATGCGCAACGGGGTACGCTCGATCTGCTTCACCAAGTCGCGCAGAGGAGCCGAGCTTATCTATCAACAGACGGCCGACCGGCTCAAGGAAGTCGACCCGCCGCTCACCAGACGCCTGTCTCCCTATCGGGCCGGCTACACGCCCGAGCAGCGCCGGGCCATCGAGGCGCAGCTGTTCAGCGGCGAGCTCTTGGCCGTGGTAAGCACCAGCGCCCTCGAGCTGGGCATCGACATCGGAGCCCTGGACGCCTCGATCACCGTCGGCTACCCAGGCACCATGGCCAGCTTGTGGCAGCAGTGGGGCCGAGCCGGAAGAGGAAGAGGCGAAAGTCTGGGCGTGTTCGTCGCCGGCAACGACGCGCTCGAGCAGTTCTTCGTGAACCACCCGCGCGAGCTGCTGGAGCGCGAGGTGGAGGCGGCGACCATAGATTTCACCAACCCCTTCATCCACGGGCGCCATCTGGCCGCGGCGGCCTACGAGGGGCCCATAACCACCGCCGACCGGCAATTCTTCGGGCCGCTGCTCGGGAAGAACCTCGACCGCGCAGTCGCCGATGGACTCCTCCGGGAGACGCGACGCGCCTGGTTCTTCACAGACAAAGGCTTTCCCGCGTCTCGCATCGGCCTGCGGTCCACCTTGGGTGAGCAGTACACCATCGTGGAAGAAGACACCGGCAACATCGTGGGCACGGAAGGAGGGGAGACGGCGTTCTCAGCCCTTCACCCCGGAGCCGTCTACCTGCACATGGGCGATACCTATCTGGTGAACAGCCTGGACCTGCGAAAACGGGTGGCCCTCGTACGGCAGTTCTGGGACACCTACTACACTCAGCCGCGCCGCGAGACCGACACCAGGATCCTCAGCGAGAGCCTGAACATCAGGGTCGGCCCGCTGTCGCTGCACCTGGGACAGATCTCGGTCAGCAGCCGGGTGATCGCATTCCAGAAGAAGCGCGTGGGCAGCGATGAGGTACTGGGCATGGAGGAGCTCGAACTACCCACCCAGGAGTTCGTCACTGAAGGCCTCTGGTTCACGATCCCGCCTGAGCTGCTCCCTGCAGAACAGGAGCTTTCGCGCCTCCCCGGGGCCATCCATGCTATCGAGCATGCGCTCATCGCTTTGCTGCCCCTATTCGCCATGTGCGACCGCTGGGATATCGGCGGCCTGTCCACTCCCGTGCACAGTCAGACCGAGGAGCCGACGATCTTTGTCTACGACGGGGTCGCAGGTGGGGTGGGAATATCTCGACAGGGCTTCGAACGATTCCCCGAGTGGATCCGGGATGCCCATGCCCTCGTAAGGGACTGCCCTTGCGAGGCAGGCTGCCCTTCATGCATCCAATCACCCAAATGCGGCAACTTGAACGAGCCGCTCGACAAGGACCTGGCGCTCCGGCTCATGCTGTCGATGCTATCCTAAGCCCATGGAACGCAGCATTGAGCCCGGGTTCGGCAGCACCGGGACCAAAGAGCAGCCGCTGTACATCTCCGTTATCGGCGGCGGCATGTGCAGCGCCGAAGAATACGCCATGGCGGAGGAGACCGGCCGCCTCATCGGCGAGTCGGGCGCTGTGCTGGTCTGCGGCGGCATGAGCGGCGTCATGGAAGCCGCCGCGCGCGGGGCCAAAGANNTATCTTGATCTTGTGGTCACCACCGGCGTAGGCCATGCCCGGAATCTGGCGGTCGTCAGCACGGGCGACGCGGTCATAGCGATCGGAGGGGCGTACGGCACTCTGTCTGAGATAGGCCTAGCCGCCAAGGTGGGCCGGTCGGTCGTTATATTGAAGGGTTGGCGAGTCCAGAACGAAGAAGGCACGGCGGGCATCTGGTATGCCTCCGATCCAAGAGAAGCCTTCAGCCTGGTCCGCGAAGCACTGCGCCCGGGGCCGACGCCGTGAACAGAGCGACACCCCCCCGGGATGAAGATACGCAGCAGCTCATCAAGCGTTTCCGGGGGCGGCGGGCGCGAAGGAGGCGGCTCGCGATCGTGCTCACTATCATCGCGATCATCATAGTCGTTGGAGGAGGCGCCACCGCGCTTGCTCTTACGTTGTCGCACCACTCCACGGACCTGGCTGAGAGCACCACCACGCCCGGCGGAGGCACCACGGCAGCCCAGGGCACGCCGGCGTCGCTCGCTCAGACCGCCACCACCGGCGCCGCGACTTCTCAGCCCGGCACCACCGGCACCTCGACTTCTCAGCCCGGCACCACCGCCGCCGGCGCGACCACCACCGGTCC
>PMIZ01000007.1:0-628 GCA_003157225.1 Actinomycetota bacterium
TGGCCCGCCGGTCGGTCAGAATCTTGTTTAAGCCCGGAATCTGGCTGAAGCGGTATCGGTTCCGGTCGGCGTTCAGGTAGTAGCAGCTTGCCGTCAGGGCATCCAGTGCGGTTTCCACGTTGGCGATGTCCAAGTCGGGCTCGGCGACGCCGAGACGGATCTCTGGCACGGTCGCCTCGGCCTTCGTCTGGCCGCCATTCGACTCGAACAGGATCACAGAGGCCACTTTCTGGTGGAGCCGCGCCTGCTTGACCGCCGGGGTGGCTTCGCGGTCCAGCCGGGTGGCGTGGGCGTCCTTCCGCCCGGCGATGTCCGTGGTCACCGCGGCGTCCAGGTCGTTATTCCCGAGCTGCTCGAACAGTGCCGCGCGAAACATCGGATCGGCGATGGGGGCAGTCCCCAGACCGATGAGCGGGTCCCGGTGCGCCCCTTTGTACCCAGTCTGATAGGCGTAAGACACCCAGAGCGCCAGGAGTCGCAGGATCCCGCGGGTCTTCTGGAATCGCGGCAGGGTCTGCCACTTGCGCTCGAAAACGGACAAGAGCGCGGGATGGAACGGATAGCTGGCCTCAAACCGCTCCCGGGCCGTGTCGGCATCGAAGTCCCCGACGATCTGGCGATGCTCGTC
>PMIZ01000007.1:634-2557 GCA_003157225.1 Actinomycetota bacterium
CGGTCGAGGAGCTTCTTGAGCGACTCGTAATCCCGCTGGTCTTCAGGGTTCATCTCCAGCTCGGACGCTGGGATGGAGACGGCCAGCACCAGGTTCTTGTGGGCGCGGGCTTCTTCCGAGAGATTTTGGATGAAGTTGTAGAGCTGGGCGGAGAGGCCGGACTGGCGGTTCCGGCTGATGTAGTTCATCAATTCGTCCAGCAGGATCAGCACCGGCTGATCCGCCGGCAGGAAGGTCCGGATCGCGTCCCCCGCCGGAGCAATGCGAGTCCGATCATGCTCCGCTACGGCGGCAAACCCCTGCGGCCCGGCCAATTGCCAGGCAATCTCGCCCCACGGCGTGAATCGTCGCGGTTCGTCGCCCGCCCCGCCCCTCCCCACGACAGAGTCGAACTCCGTGCCGACGAACACGGCCGCCTGCGCCTTCGGTACACTCGGTACCTGGGCGCGATCCAGGATGGTGCGCACGCCACGCCACTTGTCCGCCGCCGGCCCCCCATTGGCCAGGTGGTAGAGGGCCGTCAAGGCGTGGGTCTTCCCGCCGCCGAACTGCGTGGCCATATTGAAGACAGCCGACGTCTCGACCTGGATGCCGGACAGACGGCGGACGACCTGCGCCGCCAGGTCGGTCAGGTTCCGCGTCAGGTAGGTCCGATCGAAGAACCGGCTTGGATCCTGGTAGTCCTGTGGCGCTCGCCCCGCGCGCACGTGGTCCAGGTGCACCGCGAACTCGGAGGCGTCGAGGGGCTTGCCTTCCCGCAGGTCTTCCCGAGGGGTCACGACATGGAACCAGGGCTTCAGCTTCGCCATCTGGGCGCTCCTTCCCGGGATGTCAGGTGCGAATAAAGCGACCTGTATTCGTGTCCAGCATCCATTCTTTGAAATAGCCGTATGGGAAGGTCTCGCCTTCCGCACGGCTTCCGATCACCACGAGTGTATCCCCTCCAATGTGCATCCGCTCGGCTATGGAGAGGCTGCCCACCACGTTCTCGGCCAGGTATCCGGCCAACACCGATCCTTCTGTTGATTCCCAACGGTACGCAAAGAGGACGCGGAGCGACGCGCGGATGCAGAGGAGCTTCCAGAGCGCATATGCGACCCGATCATTATCGGGACTGTTCTCCAGTTCAAACACCGCAACAGGAAGCGGCCATCGATTCCCCGCGGTCGGCTGAAAGGCCATGACATCCAGCGCAAGGTATTCATTCCTCGGAACAGGAAGCAGATCGGCCAGATGCCCTCGGGCGGCGGCAATCCAACCGAGATCTTTACAGGAGTGCACCACGGCCCTGGTCAGGCATGTGGTCCAGTCCCCGAGACGACCAGCCAGCGCAGCCTCTCGGAGTGACTGTGCCGCCTCATACGACTGCAGTCCCTGGAAGAATGCGTCTCGCCACCCCTTGCGGAAAGCTTCCGGCATCAGAACCCTAGCCCCTTCTTCCGCGCCAGCACGCCATCGACCCAGCGCTTCTCGTCTGAAGAGCTGGGGTATAGAGCCGACAGCGCTTGGGCCAGGCGCCAGAAGCGGTCATCGCGGCCGACACCTTCTTCGACCAGGAAACGCTTCAGGGCTTCTCCCCGCCCGGCGGCGAANNGAGGCTTCGCCTCGGCCGGCGGCGAACAGGATCATTGCCTGGTGAATGCGGTCCAGGACCGTCTTACCCTGGCGCGGCGCCCCCTTCTGCCCCCACCCACCGGCCTCTTCGGCCTGCTCCAGATCCGCGGCGAAGCTCAGTTTGAGCTGCGTATCCTTCTTCTTCCGCTTGGCGGTAGGCGCATCGGCATCGGCGCTACCGAAGAGGATACGCGTCCGCTCGGCCACCGGCAGCAGTCGGGCTGTCTCGCCTTTAACCTCGACCACGCCCGTCAGAGCCTCCAGATGCGCCCCAAGCCCCTGGGCGATCTTCCGGGCAGCGTCATATTC
>PMIZ01000458.1 GCA_003157225.1 Actinomycetota bacterium
TCTGGCTGCGCGACCCGGTGCTCTACCGCATCCGCCACGCCTCGCATCATCACACGGGCGACCAATGGTGCATCTACCCGATGTACGACTTTGCGCATGGTCTGAGCGACTACATCGAGGGAATCACCCACAGCATCTGCACGCTCGAGTTCGAGGTGCACCGGCCGCTCTACGAGTGGATCCTCGAGGGTTTGGATCTACCTCGCGCGCATCCGCGCCAGCGCGAGTTTGCGCGCCTCAACGTCACCTACACGGTGATGAGCAAGCGCAAGCTGCTCAGGCTGGTGCAAGAGGGCCTGGTCGACGGCTGGGACGACCCGCGCATGCCGACCATCTCGGGCATGCGGCGGCGAGGCTACCCGGCGGAGGCTATCCGTGACTTCTGCGAGCGCATCGGGGTCGCGAAGCGCGAGAACATGGTCCAGTTGGAACTTCTGGAACACTGCGTACGTGAAGACCTCAACCGCCGCGCCCCGCGCGCCATGGCTGTGCTGCGACCGCTCCGTGTGGTCATCGAGAACTACCCTGAGGGGCAGGTCGAGCAGATGGAGGCGGTCAACAACCCCGAGGATGCGGCGATGGGCACGCGGCTCGTGCCGTTCTCGCGCGTGGTCTACATCGAGGAGGACGACTTCCGCGAGGTGCCGCCGCCCAAGTACCACCGGCTGAGCCCCGGGGTGGAGGTGCGGTTGCGCTACGCTTATCTGATCACCTGTACCGGCGTGGTGCACGACCCGCAGACGGGGGAGATCGTCGAGGTACACGCCCGCTACGATCCGGCCACCCGCGGTGGCGACACGCCCGACGGGCGAAAGGTGAAGTCCACCATCCACTGGGTGTCAGCCGCTCATGCGGTCGACGCAGAGGTGCGGCTGTACGAGACGCTCTTCGAGCTGGAGAATCCGGACGACCTGCCCGAGGGGCGGGACTTCACCGAGGGGCTCAATCCGAGATCCCTGGAGGCGTTGCAGGGCTGCAAGCTCGAGCCGTCACTGGCAGGCGCGGTCCCGAGCTCGCGCTACCAGTTCGAGCGGCTCGGCTACTTCTGCGCGGATGCCGAGGACTCCCGGCCTGGCGCCCCTGTCTTCAACCGCAGTGCCACACTGAAGGACACCTGGGCCAGGATCGAGAAGAAGCAGGGCTAGGAGGCTGCTGAAGAACGANNCTCTTTGCGTCCTTCTCTCGCGCGCGGCAATCGTTTTCTGAAGGCGCACCGTCATTCTTCAGCGGCCTGCTAGACGCGCGCGTAGCGCGGCTACCAGCGCCTCCGGCGTCCTTGCGGTGGGGCGCCGCGATACGACGCGGTCTGTCTCGCATGAGGTGATGTTGTAGACGGGCGTGAATTCCAGGCCTGAAGGGAACACTACCCGTAGCAGACCAACCGTAAGACGGGCCCACTGGCTGGGAGCGCGATGCGAGACCGGCTACGAACGCCAGGCCTGCCCGGAAAGGGAGGCTGAGTCCTTGTTCAAGCCGCGGGCTCCAGGCCGCGTCTGGCGATGTTGATCGTCGCGCTGTTGGGCATGGTCTTCGTCGTCCTCGCCGCCGTCTTGATCGGCCGCTTCGCGTTCCTTGAGCGCTATCAGGTCGTGGAGCAGCGGACGGTTCAGGAGAAGATGGAGAGGACTGTTCGCGCGCTCGCGTTCACCACGGAGAATCTCAAGCGGTTTGCCGTCGACTGGGCCGTGTCGGACGCCGCGTACGGGTTCATGGAGACGGGTGACGAGGCCTCCGCGAAAGAGAATCTGACGGTCGACGCCCTCGTGAACATCGATGTCGATGCCCTGGCGTTCATCGACAATGGGGGGGAGGTGAGGCTGGTCGCCAGCAGGGACTGTGGCCTTTCCTACGGCGCCGATGCCGGTCCCGCGCTGTCCGCGCTGATCAAAGCCACCGGGTCCGAGCTCGTCGGCGCGGCCGCCGCCACGCCGGTGTCCGGGGTGGTCGGTTCACCCAGCGGGCCGGTGCTCGTCGCGCTCCATCCCATCTTACCTTCCGATGGCTCGGGCGACGCCCCAGGGGCCTTGGTGGTCACGAGAGCGCTTGATGGCGGGGTGCTGGGCTCGATGTCAGCGCTCACCGGGACCGAGGTCACCGCCTATCCCGCCGGGGACCCGGGATTGGCGGCCGACCATCCTTGGCTGGCGCCCGAGCTCGGTTGGCATGAAGTCACCGTTGTCCGGCCCCTGGATGGGGATGTCATGGTGGGATTCGTCGGGTTTCGAGATATCTTCGGCCAGCCGGCTCTGGTGCTTGAGGCGCGTGTGGATCGTCCCGAGTATCGGGGGAGGCGGTGAGAGTGGTATGGCTCTTCAGCTCGGCCCTCGCGGCTCTTTGGCTGATGGCCGCGGGGGTGGCGTACTTGTTGGTCCGGCGGCTGGCAGTGTCCCGGGGCAAGCTGGAGGCGAGCGAGCGCCGGTACCGGGCGGTGCTCGAGCAGTCCAGTGAGGGCATGGTATTGGTCGATCGCGGCTTGGGGACCATCGTTGAGGCCAACCAGGCATTCGCTGAGCTATCGGGCTACGCCCCGACGGAGACGGCCGGTCTCGCGCTTGCCTCGGTCCTTGGTGACCCTGAGGTGCTTGTCGCCGACTGCGAGAAACCGGGAGGCGGCTTCTCACCCGGAGGCCATCGCACGCGCTGCCGCCGCAAAGACGGGGGTGAGGTCGAGGTGGAAGTGAGTGCCAGTATCATCCAGCAGGGATCGAGCGAAGTGCTCTCCCTGGCCGTCCGCGACATCACCGAGCGCAGGCGGACGGAAGAGTTGCTTCGGGATGAAGCCTCTCGGTGGCATCTGCTGGTACAGCAATCGACTGACGGC
>PMIZ01000199.1 GCA_003157225.1 Actinomycetota bacterium
CGCGTCGTACTCGGCGTCGGTGATCTCCGGGGCGTCGAGGACGTAGTACTGATGTTCATGATGGCGGAGCACCTCACGAAGCTGCTCGATTTGGAGCGCGGGATCTTTCATTGGCCTCTCATCTATAATTTAACGAGGAACCGGAGTCCATACCATTACAACCTACAGGAACACTGTACTAATCTACAACCCCCGGGCGGGCAAGATCATACGGAGCGACGGCGCACTGATCGAACGGGCGGTGAAAATCCTCAAACAGGAAGGGCACAGCTTGACGGTGTCCCCGACCAAGGGGCCGCACATGGCGGGCGCGATGGCGCGGGCGCACATCGAGGGCGGGGCCGACCTGATCCTGGTGGCGGGCGGCGACGGCACCATCAACGAAGTGGTGAACGGCATGACGAGGCGGCGCAGGCAGCGCCCAGATGCACAACCCAGGGCCCATCTCGGCATCGTACCGGCCGGCACGGTGAACGTGCTGGCGCTGGAGTTGGGGCTTCCGTTCCAGTTGGGACGAGCCTGCAACGTCATCGCGGCCGGCAAGACGGTCTCGTTGGACGTGGGAGCCGTGAACAATCGCGGGTTTGTCCTCATGATGGGCGCGGGAGTGGACGCGCTCACCGTGCGCAGCATCGACCCGCGGACCAAGAGGCGCTTTCGAGAGCTGGCCTTCCTTGGCACCGGACTCAAGGTGGGCCTTGCTACCGCTCCGCCGGCCTTCGTGGTGCGCGCCGGCGGGCGCGAGTACACCGCCACCTTCTTCGTGGCCAGCAATAGCCGCAACTACGCGGGGCACCTGGGGCTCACGCCTGAGGCCGATCCCACCGACGGCGTGCTCGATTTGCTAGTCTTCACCGGAACGACCAGGGCAAGCCTGGCCGCCTTTTGGCTTGGAGTGCCGAGTGGTCTGCATCTTCGCAATTCGAACGTCATCTACTTGCGTGGTGAGCGGGCGGAACTCATCCCGCTCGAAGAGAAGGAGACGGTCTGGTTTCAGACAGATGGCGAATTGGCAGGTAAACTGCCGGCGACCGTGAAAATCGACGCGCACGCTCTTGAGGTGCTCGTGCCGTGAAAATAGAGAATCGCTCACCGAGATCGCGCATTACGATCGATTAGCAGAAAGAGGCAAAAATGACGAGAAAGCTGGGTCGAAACGGACTGATCATCCTGGCGGTGATCGGCCTCATCGCTCTGGCCGGGTTCGCGGCGGCGTGCGGAAACAACAACGCGACGACGACGAGCATCTCGGGCTCGACCACCACCGGCTCTTCAGGCTCGACGGGATCAACCTCCGCCGGCTCCACGGGATCAACCTCCGCCGGCTCCACNNGGGATCAACCTCCGCCGGCTCCACTCAAACCTCCACCATGATCGTGGGGGGCAAGACTCCGGATGAGTACAAGGCTGAGATACCGAATCTGGAGAAGGCAGTCGCGGCAAACCCGGCGGATCTCACCTCCTTGCAGGAGTTGGCGATCGCTTACTACGTGCTCGGCAACTACGACCAAGCAGCCGCTGCGTACGTCAAGATACTCGCGCAGAAGAACGACGCCCTGACCATCAACAATCTGGCCAACGTCTACCGGGAAGCGGGCAAGACCGATCAGGCTATCGCTGAGTATCAGAAGGCGATCTCCCTCGATCCCAAGCTCAGGGTGCCGTACGTGAACTTGGCCGGCGTCTACGTGACCAAGGGCGACATCCCTTCGGCCCTCAAGGTGCTCGAGCAGGCGAAGGCCGCACTGAGCGGAGCAGACAAGACGAGTGTCGAGCAGTTTGAGAACTCGCTGACAAGCACAACCACGTGAGCCCGGCGAGCATGGGCTTGCCCGGGGCGAACCGGCAGAATACCGAACTGAAGACAGAAAGAGGAAAGAATGACAACTAGGATGACCCGATACGGACTGGTCGTCCTCGCGGTGGTCGCGCTCATCGCTGTGGCCGCCGTCGCGGCGGCCTGCGCAGGCAACAACGCCACCACTACGACCGCGTCCGACTCCACCACAACGAGCGCGTCCGATTCCACCACGACCGGATCTTCCGGTTCGACGGANNCGACGGATACGACCGTGGCTTCGACCGATACCTCGACCAATGACACCGCGCTCATACCGGGAGGCAAGACCAAGGATCAGTACCAAGCTGAGATACCGGGCCTGGAGAAAGCGGTAGCAGCCGACCCGAGCGACTTGACGTCTCTCGAGGGCCTGGCAGTCGCCTACTACCAGCTCGGGAACTACGATCAGGCCGCCGCGGCCTACAGGAAGATCCTGGCGATCAGCGACGATGCCTTCATCCACAACGCTCTTGGCAATGTCTATCGCGACTGGCAGAAGCCCGACCAAGCGATCGCCGAGTATGAGGCCGCCATCGCCATCGACCCTACTCTCAAGTACCCGTACATCAACCTCGCCGGTGTCTACAAGGCCAAGGGTGACCTTCAGTCTGCCCAGAAGATACTCGACCAGGCGAGGACCGCGTTGAACAGCACCGACCAGAAGACCGTCGATGCTGCCGAGAAGCTGCTCACCAGCACCACGACGTAGTGCCGACGAAGCACCCGGGCGTGGGCGGACCTGCGGCACATGAGGAGAGCGGTTGAGACGCACGCTCTCCTGACGTTGACGGTGCGGGCGATCGGACCGGCGCGTCGGCAGCCGATTGCTCTACGCTTTCGTCACCTCGACGGTCACCGGCAGGCCGTTGACCTTCAGCGACTCGCGGTAGCCGGCGCCGGGCAGAGAACCGGCGCCCGGCGTCTCCGCGGCCGGCGCGCCCTCAGCGACCGCCTCCCTCACCTCAAGGCTCACGGCGAGGGTCTCCTTCTTGACCCAGTCGGCGTGCACCGCCAGCATCTCCGCGACTTCGCGCGGCCCGGCGAGGCGAAGCGTGATGCGGTCGTCGATCTGGAAGTCGGCCGCTTTGCGGGTGTTCTGGATGTGATGCACGAGCTCGCGCGCCAGCCCTTCTTGGACGAGTTCCGGCGACAGCACGGTTGAAATGGCCACGGCGATGCCGCCATCCCGCTCCACCTGGTAACCCTCACGCTGGTGGGTCTCCACGGCCAAGTCCTCCGGGGCGAACTCGTACTCCCGGCCGTCGACGGTAACCACAACCGAGCGGCCACTAGCCACCCGGTCGCCCGTCTCGTCGGCGGGCAGCGCCGCCACGGCGGTCGCCACCGCCGGCATGTTCTTGCCGAACTTCGGCCCCAGGGTCCGGTAGTTGGGCTTAACCACGTAGGTCACGAGTTCACTCGCCGAAGCGACGAACTCGATGGTCTTCACGTTGAGCTCCTCGGCCACCACAGCGGCTAGGCTCTCCACCGCTTCGCGCTCGCGCGGACGGCAGGCCACGACCGCCTTCTCCACCGGCTGGCGGGTCTTGATCTGGGCGGCGTTCCGCGCCGCCCGGCCAAGGTTCACCACTTGCCTCGCCACCGCCATGCGGTACGACAGATCCTCGTCAATCAGGGCCTCGCTCGCCACCGGCCAGTCCACGAGATGCACCGACTCCGGCGCGTACCTAGGCTGCTGGAAGACGGAGTCCCGGCCCCCAGAACACCCTGTGCGGCGCGATGCGTCGTCCTCAGTCGTGGCAATAGCGCTGCTATTGCCACTCCCTGCGTCCTTGTCTTGCGCGTGCCCATGGTGCCCTGGCGGCGAAACGCCGTCTTCCAGCAGCCTCCCCGGCGAACGCTCCGCCACCAGATTTTGATAGAGCTCCTCGGCAAGGAACGGCGTGAAAGGCGCGAGTAGCTCGCTCAAGGTCACCAGACATTCGTTCAGCGTGAGGTAGGCGGCGATCTTGTCGGTGTCGGCCTCGCTCTTCCAGAAACGGCGGCGGCTGCGGCGCACGTACCAGTTGGACAGCTCGTCCACGAAATCGGCGATGGCCCGCCCGGCGGCGAAGGCGTCGTACTGGTCGAGCTCGTCCGTGACCTTCCTGATCAGAATGTGCAGATCGCCCAGGATCCAACGGTCCATGAGCGTGCGCTCGACCACCGGGACGTCGTGCTCGGACGGGTTGAAGCCATCGATGTTGGCGTAGAGCGTGTAGAAGGAGTAGGTGTTCCAGAGCGTGAGGATGAACTTGCGCAGCACCTCATCCAGGTTCTCCGGACCGAACCGTCGCGGGAACCAGGGCGAGCTCGAGGTAAACAGGAACCAGCGAAGCGCGTCGGCACCTTGCTTGTTCAGCAGGCTCCAGGGATCGATCACGTTCCCCAAGCGTTTGGACATCTTGCGGCCGTCGCTGTCCACAATATGGCCGAGCACCAGCACATTGCGGTAGCAGGTGTGCCCCGTGAGCAGCGCGCTGATTGCAAGCAGGCTGTAGAACCAGCCGCGCGTCTGGTCGATGGCTTCGCAGATGAAGTCGGCCGGGAAGCGCTTCTCGAACAGCTCCCGGTTCTCGAACGGATAGTGCCACTGCGCGACGGGCATGGAGCCCGAATCGAACCAGGCGTCGATAACCGCGCTCACACGCTTGGCTTCGGCGCCGCACTCCGGGCAGGCGAAGGTGACCTCGTCCACGTAGGGACGGTGCAGCTCGAGCTGGGAGAGATCACGCCCGGCCAACTCGCCCAACTGGGCCTTCGACCCGACGATGGTGTCGTGCCCGTTCGGGCAGCGCCACGCGGGCAGGGGTGTGCCCCAGTAGCGGTCCCGGGAAAGCGACCAGTCGATGTTGTTCTCCAGCCACTTGCCGAAGCGCCCGTGCTTGAGGTGGTCCGGATACCAGGAGATCTCCTCGTTGGCGGCCAGAACCTCGTCCTTGCGGGCCGTGGTGCGGACGTACCAGGAGGTCTTGGCGTAGTAGATAAGCGGCGTGTCACAGCGCCAGCAGAAGGGGTAGTTGTGCTCGTACGGCTGGCGCGCGAAGAGCAGCCCTCGCGACTCGAGCTCGTCCATGATGCCCGCGTCGGCGTCCTTGACGAACAGCCCCGCCCAGGGCGTGACCTCGGCGGTGAAGCGGGCCTCCGCGTCCACCGGCACGATCACCGGCAAGTCGTTGGCCTGGCCGACCAGCATGTCGTCGGCGCCGAAGGCCGGCGCGATATGCACGACGCCGCTCCCCTCGTCGGTGGCGACAAAATCGGCGGAGATCACCCGCCAGGCGGGCTTGTCAGGTTCGACGAAGCTGTAGGGCGGCCGGTAGTGGCGGCCCACCAGCGTCGAGCCGAGGAAGGTCTCCTCCACGACGGCCTCGGAACCCAGTACCGCGGAAACTAGGTCGGCAGCGAGGATCAGATGCTCGTCACCCAGCCGGACCTGCGCGTACTGGATGTCGGGGCCCACCGCGGCTGCCACGTTGGAGACGAGGGTCCAGGGCGTGGTGGTCCACACCAGGAGGCTCACCGGGAGTCCGTCCGCGGAGATCTCCGCCGAGTCTTCTTTCAGCAGTTGAAAGCGGACGAAGACCGACGGGTCCGTGACCAATTGGTAGGCCGAGGCCACCTCGTGCGACGACAAGGCCGTCCCGCAGCGCGGGCAGTAGGGCACCACCTTGTAGCCTTCATAGAGGAGTCCCTGCTTCGCGAACTCCGAGAGGATCCACCACACCGACTCGATGTAGCCATCGGTCATGGTCATGTAGGGATCGCTGAGGTCGAGCCACATGCCGATGCGCTCGGTCATGCGGTTCCAGTCGTCCACATAGGCGGTCACCGACTCGCGACACAGCCGGTTGAACTCCACCACTCCGAAGGCCTCTATCTGCTCTTTGTGATCGAAACCCAGCCGTTTCTCGATCTCCAGCTCGACGGGCAGGCCGTGGCAGTCCCAGCCCGCTTTGCGCCCCACGTAGAAGCCACGCATGGTCTTGAAGCGCGGGTAGATGTCCTTGAAGGCTCGGGCCAGCACGTGGTGAACGCCCGGTTTGCCATTGGCGGTGGGAGGCCCTTCGTAGAACACCCATTCGTGGTTGCCGGCGCGCAGTTGGAGGCTCTTTTCAAAAATGGAGCGCTCTTTCCACCAGCCAAGGATCCGCTCCTCCAGGGCGGGGAAGCTCTGTCCTACATCTACCGGTCGATACTGGCCTGCCATTGACCCTCCTCACATGGGCGCGGCCCGGGCCGCGGAGCTCCAGAAACACAAATACGTCCCGCCCCGCGCTCA
>PMIZ01000243.1 GCA_003157225.1 Actinomycetota bacterium
CGCTTCTGCCCGGTGGCCGACAAGTACTGGAACGCCCGCGGTGGTTCTTCCACCGATGGAGGCGCCTTCATTTTCAGAGTCGCGCCTGGAAACAACGGCGATGCCGGAAAGATGCAGCTCACGTGTACCGACAAGTTCGGCCGGGAAGTCAAGGTCGAAACGGGCTCGGTGCGCTGCGACGTGCCTTCGGCCCTGGTGGAGGACGCCTCGTGCGACGCCTGCCCTGCCGAGCCCATGAGCTCGGACGAGGTCCAGGAGAGGGTGCGCCGGGGCGAGGTGGACGCGCTCTTTACCGAGGTTCAGGAGATCGGTTCGTGGCCGGCAGGCCACCTACGCCGTTTCTGCCAGTACGTCCTCGCTGCCGCCGACAATCCCAAGTCGTGCGCCGCAGCCATCGAGTTGCTCACGAAGCTCCACGACCGCCGCTTCCCCACCGGTGACAAACGCCGCGCCACAGTGGTCCGGGTATTCGAGGACGCTCTCGACGAGCTCTTCGACACCGCCCCCCTCTTCGGCGAGCCCGGCAACCGTTTCTGGCGTCGCATCGACTGGAACACACGCGATCGACTGGAGGCTCCCCAGGCGGGCGAGGAGTTGCTCTGCATCAACAGCGAAGGCTTCCCGCCCGAGGGTGAGGAGTGCGACGCGGTCTTGCTTCGCCACGCCTACTCGCTGGGTTGGAAGCGCTTCATTGTCTACCGTCTACGTGGACAGCGCTTTCACGGATCGGGTCTGGGCGCCGCGACCGACGGCGTGCGCATCGACCTCTATGGCTCTAACGGCGACTACACCGCCAGCGGCATGGACGGCCTGGAGATGCACATCCACGGCAACGCTCAGGACCAGGTGGCCCAGATCGCCAAGCGCGGCAAGCTGNNCGGCACCTGCCTCGACTTCCTGGCGGAGTCGTTCATGGCCGGGGATCCCCTGGCCGGCGGCGGCTTCGTCATCCTCAACGGCATCGAGTTCGACGCCCAGGGAGGCATCGTCCCCCTGGCTGCTCCTTATCCGGGCAGCAACCTGTTCTCGCTGGCAAGCGGCGGGGCCATCTACATCCGCGACCCAGAACACAAGGTGGTCGAGCGCCAACTGAACGGCGGAGTGTTCTCGCCCCTGGACGAGAAGGACTGGCGGCTGATCCGGGGGTACCTGGAAGAAAACGAAAGGCTATTCGGCATCCCGGTGGAGGACCTGCTGAAGGTGGACGGGCAAGTGCGTGCCCCGCAGGACGTCTATCGCAAGGTCAGCGCGGTCAGGCTGTCGGTGCTGTCCGGCTCGGAGGAGAAGAAATGACGCCCGCGACGACCTCCCCCCCAACAGCCTTGAGCCCTCCCGCGGCGTCGGCCGCGACGCTCGAGCTACAGGTAGTCGGCGGCAGTCTTGCGGCCGAGGTGAAGGCTCTGAGCGACGCCTCCCCCATGAGCTGCTATCAATGCACCAAGTGCTCGAGCGGCTGCCCGGTCTCCGGCCGTGGCGATCTGAGTGCGCACGAGCTCGTCCGTTTGGTGCAGATGGACCAGCGCGAGGCGGTGCTCAGGTGCCGCTTCATCTGGGAGTGCACGTCCTGCCAGACCTGCATCACCCGCTGCCCCCAACAAGTGGACATCTGCAGCATGAACGACGCGCTGCGCGCACTCAGCCTGAGCGCGCGGCTCGCGCCGGCGGAGACCGCCCTGCCCGTCTTCAACGAGGCCTTCCTGAACGGAGTCCGCAGGCGTGGGCGCATCTACGAACTGGGCCTGATGGCGGCTTTCAAGCTGCGCACGCGGCGCTTCTTCGAGGACATGGACAAGGCCCCCATGATGTTCTCGAAAGGCAAGCTACCCCTTCTCGGAGAGCGGGTCGGCGGGCGGCGCGAGCGCGAAGGCCTGTTCCGCCGCGCGGCCGAGGGTAGCAAGGCCGAGGCCGACAGGGCGGCCGAGGGGAGCAAGCGATGAGATACACGTTCTATCCGGGCTGCTCTCTGGATGCCACTGCCAAGGACTTCAATATCTCTACCATGGCGATGGCGGCCAAGCTGGGTTTGGAACTGCCTGAGCTGGAGGACTGGATCTGCTGCGGCTCCACCGCGGCCCACAGCAGCGACCCACTCCTGGCCGACGCCCTGCCCGCGAAGAACCTGCGCGCAGCCCACGGCCAGACCGTCGCCGTGGCCTGCGCCTCCTGCTACAGCCGCCTGAAAATGGCTAACCATCACATCGCGAGCGATGCGGCCGTGCGGGCCAAGGTCGCCCAGGTGGTCGGCGCGGACTACGATGGCCTCACTCCGGTGCGACACCTCCTGGAGATCCTGGGCCGGGACATCCGGGGAGACATCGCGGGGGCCATCACCCGGCCGCTGACGGGCCTGAAGGTGGCCTGCTACTACGGCTGCCTCTTGACGCGGCCGCCGGAAGTCACACAGTTCGACGACGCCGAGAATCCCACGCTGATGGACCAGGTTCTCGAAATCGCTGGCGCCACGCCTGTCGATTGGCCGCATAAGACCGAGTGCTGCGGAGCGAGCTTCTCCATCCACGATTCCAGCATCGTCATCGATCTGAGCAACAAGATACTGTCGATGGCCCAGGCTGCCGGGGCGGACTGCGTCGCCACCGCCTGTCCGCTCTGCCAGCTCAACCTGGACATGCGGCAAAAGGACGTCGAAGCCAAGTACGGGCACCGGTTCAAACTGCCGGTCTTCTATTTCACGCAACTGCTGGGTCTGGCCATGGGCTGCTCGGCGAGCGAGGTGTCGCTCGATAGCCTGGTGGTCGATCCGCGAGAGCTGCTGCGATCCAAGGGATTGCTGGGGAACGAGGCACGATGAGTAATAACGGGAACGGGAACGGATCGGGCGCGCCGAACGAGGCCGTGCAGCCTTCCGAGGCCAAGGAGCCGGTAGGCGCCGTGATGGTCTGCGGTGCCGGCATCACCGGCATCCAGGCCTCGCTCGACCTTGCCGAGAGCGGTTTCAGAGTCTATTTGGTGGACTCCTCGCCGGCCATCGGCGGGCGGATGGCCCAGTTGGACAAGACCTTCCCCACCGGGGACTGCGCCATGTGCATCCTCTCCCCCAAACTGGTGGAGTGCGCCCGCAACAAGAACATCGAGATCATCACCATGGCCGACGTCCAGGGCATCAGCGGCGAGCCTGGCAACTTCAAGGTGAGGCTCCGTCAGAACCCGCGCTACGTGGATCTTGTCAAATGCAATGCTTGCGGCGATTGCACCGACGCCTGCCCCGTGGACCTGCCCAATGAGTTCGACCGCAATCTGGGCACCCGCAAGGCGATCTTCCGGCCCTATCCACAGGCCATCCCCAACGTCTTCGGCATCTCCAAGGCCGCGGGGCGCGCGCCGTGCAAGGCCGCCTGCCCCGCCGGTGTCAACGCCCAGGGCTACGTAGCCCTCGTCGCGGCCTCCAAGTTCAAGGAGGCCTACGAGCTCGTGCGCGAGCGCTGCCCCCTGCCTTCGGCGTGCGGACGGGTCTGCCAGCATCCCTGTGAGGACGAGTGCAACCGCACCGACGTCGACCAGGCGGTCTCCATCCGCGACCTCAAGCGCTTCGTCGGCGACTACGTCATGGCGAACCCGGAGGAGTGCCCGCCCGTCAACGCGGCGGCCGCCAAACTCGATGCCAAGGTCGCCGTCATCGGCGGCGGACCCGCCGGCCTGACGGCAGCCTTCGACCTGGCCGTGCTGGGCTACGGGGTGACGCTCTATGAAGCCCAGCCGCACCTGGGCGGTATGCTCCGCTACGGCATCCCGAGCTATCGCCTGCCAAAGGACATCCTCGACAGGGAAATCCAGTCCATACTCGATCTGGGCATCGAAGCCAAGACCAATACGCGGGTCTCCGATCCCGCGAGCCTCCTCGACGCGGGCTTCAAGGCCGTGTTCGCCGCGCCTGGGGCGTGGATCAGCCGGAAGCTCGGTATCGACGGCGAAGATACGCCCGGTGTGTGGGCGGGACTGGACTTCCTCCGCCGCGTGAACAGCGGCGAGACCCCCACGCTCGGGTCCAACGTACTTGTGATCGGCGGCGGCGACGTCGCCATGGATGCCGCGCGCTGCGCGCGCCGGATGCCCGGGGTCTCCTCGGTGCACCTCGCTTGTCTGGAGAGTCGCGCCGAGATGCCGGCCCACTCCTGGGAGGCGGCCGAGGCGCTCGAAGAAGGCGTGGTGTTCCACAACAGCCTGGGGCCGACTCGCGTCGAGACCAGCGGCGACAAAGTGACCGGCGTCGCCTTCCGGGCCTGTACGCGGGTGTTCGACGATGAGGGTCGCTTCGCTCCCCAGTTCGACGACTCCAAGACCTCGCTGCTTGCAGCCGACACGGTGATCGTCACGATAGGCCAGGGCATCGACGCTACCGATCTCGGCGTGGCGACCGGCCCCGGCGGCCGCATCGTGGCCGACAAGGATACGCTGGCCACCAGTGTCCCCGGCCTGTTCGCGGGCGGCGACGCCGTTCTGGGACCTGCCGCGATGGTGGACGCGATGGCCCAAGGTCATAGGGCGGCCGAGGCCATCGACGCGTATGTGCGGGGCGTCAAGATCACTCCAGCGTCCGGGTCCGCCTCGGACCAGATAGAGATCGCCAAGAACCCCAGGCCCGACGCTCCCAAGCAGGAGCGGGTGAAGATGCCACAGGCCGACCCGGCGGGACGAGTCGCCGGCTTCAACGAGATCGACCAGGGCTACACAGCCGAACAAGCCGTCGCCGAGGCCGAGCGCTGCCTGGCGTGCGGCCTCTGCAGCGAATGCATGCAGTGTGTGAAGGCCTGCACCGCCGGGGCAGTGTGCCACGACCAACTGCCTACCGAGATCGAGATCGACGCGGGCAGTCTGATCCTCACCCCCGGCTTCGAGGAGTTCCAAGCCTCTCTCCGCGGCGAGTTCGGCCACGGGCGCTATGCCAACGTGCTCTCGAGCGTCCAGTTCGAGCGCATGCTGTCGGCTGCAGGCCCCACCGGTGGACACGTGCAGCGGCCCTCTGACGGCGGCGAGGTGGAGCGTATCGCCTTCATCCAGTGCGTCGGCAGCCGTGACGCCGCGCGCGGCAACGGTTACTGCTCGTCGATCTGTTGCATGAGTGCCACCAAAGAGGCGATGGTCGCCCTGGAGCACGCTCACGGCAAGAACGACCTGGACGCCACCATCTTCTGTATGGACGTCCGGGCTTTCGGCAAGGAGTTCGACAGCTACGTCAACCGCGCCCGCGACGAGCACGGCGTGAAATACATCCGGGCCATCCCCTCACGCGTCGTGGAGATGCCGGGCAGCAAGAATCCGCGTGTGCGGTATTTCGATCAGACGGGGGCTGAGCAGCAACAAGAATTCGACCTCGTGGTACTGAGCGTGGGCCTCCGGGTTCCGGAGAGCGTCCGGGAGACGGCCGGCAAGCTGGGCCTGGACCTCAACCAGTTCGGCTTCGCGCAGACCGAACGGCTCGCTCCGCTCGCTACCTCCAAGCCGGGGCTCTACGTGGCCGGCGCGTTCCAGGAACCCAAAGACATCCCGGAATCCGTCGCTCAGGCCTCCGCTGCCGCGGGCTGCGCCATGGACCAGCTAGCCGAAGCGCGCGGCACCCTCATGAAGCGCCGGGAGTATCCCTGGGAGCGTGACACCACCGACGAGCCGCCGCGCGTGGGCGTCTTCATCTGCCACTGTGGCCAGAACATCGCCTCGGTCATCGACGTGCAGCACGTGGCCGAGGAGGCCGCCAAACTGCCCAATGTCCAACACGCCGAGGCCAGTCTCTACACCTGCTCCGACACCAACCAGCAGCACATCAAGGACATGATCAAGGATCACCGGCTCAACCGGCTGGTGGTGGCGTCCTGCTCGCCGCGCACCCACGAGATCCTCTTCCAGGAGACGCTGCGTGACAGCGGTCTCAACCAGTACCTGTTCGCGATGGCCAATATCCGCGACCAGGGATCGTGGGTGCACAAGGACGAGCCGGTCGCCGCGACAGAGAAGGCTATCGACCTCATGTCCATGGCGGTGGCACGGGCACGGCACTTGAAAGCCCTGCAAACGGGCCAGCAGCCGGTGACCGCCTCCGCGCTCGTCCTGGGCGGCGGCCTGGCCGGCATGACCGCGGCCCTCGGCATCGCCGATCAGGGCTTCAAGGTGCATCTGGTTGAGAAGGAGCCGGAACTGGGTGGCGTCATGCGTCAGGTCCACAGCACGCTCGAGGGAACCGACACCCAGGAGTACCTCCGCGAGCTGGTCGTCAAGGTCAAGTCTCACCCTCTGATCGAGGTTCACCTCAACGCCACCCTCGCCAGCATCACCGGACACATCGGCGAGTTCAAGAGCGTGCTGAATGTGAGCGGCCACGAGCAGCGGGTCAGCCACGGCGTGATCATCGTGGCCACGGGCGGGCAGGAGCGCACCACCGAGCTCTACCTGCACGGTAAGAACCGGCACGTCACCACCCAGAGCAAGCTGGAGGCGGCGTTAGCCGCCGGCGAGCTCCCCCAGGAGCTCCAGGGTAAGAAGAACCCCACCGTGGTCATGATCCAGTGTGTGGAAAGCCGCAACGACGAGCACCCCTACTGCAGCCGCGTCTGCTGCTCCGAGGCAGTCAAGAACGCGCTTGAGATCAAGCGCCGGCTGCCGGACGCCAACGTGGCCGTACTCGGCCGCGACATCCGCACCTACGGGTTCCGCGAGCTGTTCTTCCAGAAGGCGCGAGAAGAAGGCGTGCTGTTCGTGCGCCATCCCGAGAAGGGCGAGCCCGTTGTGACCGAAGAGAATGGAAACCTCCGTGTGAAGGTCCACGACGCATCGAGCAACCGCGAGTTGGTATTGCGGCCCGACCTGCTGGTGCTCTCCACCGGCATAGCCCCCGCGACCGGCAACCCGGTGCTGTCGGGGCAGCTCCGCAGCGCCCTGACGTCCGACGGGTTCTTCCTCGAGGCCCATCCCAAGCTCCGCCCGGTGGATCTCGCCAACGAGGGTGAGTTCCTCTGCGGCCTGGCCCATTCGCCACGCTTCATGGACGAGACCATCGCCCAGGCCATGGGCACCGTGGGACGAGCCACGACGATCCTTTCCAAGACCCATCTCGCAATCCCCGGACAGGTGGCCAAGGTCGACCCCACCGACTGTGTCGCCTGCGCCACCTGCGTCAAGGTCTGCCCGTATGGCGCCCCGATGATCAACGAGATCGGCAAGGCCGAGATCCAGGGCGCCATGTGCATGGGCTGTGGTAGCTGCGCCGCCTCGTGCCCGGCCAGGACCATCACTCTCCTCCATCAGGAAGACGAGGCCCTGGTCGCTATGCTCGACGAACTGCTCGTGGGCGGAGCGACCCGATGACGCCCGAGATGACGCCCTCGGCGACAACCACCATGATGACCGGCTCCGCGGCGGCCGACCCCGCCTGGGAACCCGAGATCATCGCGTTTTGCTGCAACTACTGCGCCTACGCGGCGGCGGACCTGGCGGGCTCCAAGCGCATGCAGTACCCCACCAACGTGCGCATCATTCACACGCCGTGCACCGGCAAGATCGAGATGGAGCACATCCTCGACGCCTTCCTCAAAGGCATCGATGGGATCCTGGTGGCCGGCTGCCTGGAGGGTGGCTGTCACTTCCTGGAAGGCAACCTGCGCGCGCGCAAACGTACCGACCGCATCCGCCAGATGCTGGCCGAGATCGGCGTGGGCCAAGAGCGGCTCAGAATGGTGAACCTCTCAGCCGCCGAGGCTCCTACCTTTGTGAGGAGCGTACACGAGATGGTGAACACGGTCAGGGCGCTGGGACCAAGCCCGCTCAAGGATACCCAGCACTTGGAAAGCGAAGGTTAAGAATGATTGTTGCTTCTCCGAAATCGATCACCGAGCTCAAGAACCTGATCGCGGGTCACAAGAAGGTGCTCTTCGTGGGCTGTGGCACCTGCGTCACCGTGTGTCTGGCCGGCGGCGAACGCGAGGTGGGCATCGCTTCGTACGCCGTGCGCATGGCGCGCAGGCTCGCGAACGAACCCATTGAGCTGACGCAGCAGACCATCGAGCGCCAGTGCGAGAACGAGTTCATCAAAGACCTGGCGGAGGCGGCGGCCGACGCGGATGCGATCGTGTCCTTCGGCTGCGGCGTGGGCGTGCAGACAATCGCCGAACGGTTCCCGGACAAGCCGGTCTACGCCGGTCTCAACACGCAGTTCATGGGAACGCTCGAAGAGCAGGCCGTCTGGACCGAGAAGTGCCTGGGCTGCGGCGACTGCATGCTGGCCCAGTTCGGCGGCATCTGCCCTGTGACGCGCTGCGCGAAACGGCTCCTGAACGGTCCCTGCGGGGGCTCCACCGAGACGCACTGCGAAGTGGACGAGGACCGGCCCTGCGCGTGGCAGCTCATCTATACCCGGCTCAAGAACATCGACCAGCTCGACCGCCTGGACGAGATAGTCCCGGCCAAGGACTGGAGCACCTCCTGGCATTCAGGAGCCCGCAGGGTCGTGCGCAAAGAGCACCGGGTGTGACGACGGGGGCACCCGGTCCTCCAGCGAGACCGACTCGTCGGCGAGCAGCTCGTCGATCCTTCTCCGACCTCTTCGCGGCGATCCTCTGCGGCGTGACCCTCGCAGCCACCGGACTGGTCATCGGCTGGCGACCGGACGCGGGTCTCGCACCGGTGCTTGCCGGATTCGGGCTCGCGCTTCTCTTCAGCTATGCGCTCTCGTGGATGAACGCCTGCCTCGGGGCTGGCCGCGGCCAGCCCCGAGTCTGCCCAGGGCATCGTGTTCATCATAATGTTCTCGTGGCTGGGAACCATCGCCAATTGGCGCCCAGTGAGCGCCGTGGCCTCAGCCTGCCGGGCGCTGTTCGGCAACCCCAACCCGGCGTCGGCGATCAGCGACTGGCCCATGCAGCATCCGGTGGCAGCCTCGCTGGTCTGGTGTCTCGCCATCCTCGCTGTCTGCGTGCCGCGCGCCAGCCGGCTCTACCTGCGCCGAACGGCCTGATCGGCGGTCGGGCAGCAGCGGGTGGATCTGTCAAGACCCAGGCGACTCCGGCTTCCTGAACCAAATGAGTTCCACCGGGGCGCCGTTGTGAACGATCATCGCGGAACGAACGCCTTCCGATGGCGAACCGGGAGGCGTGATGACGAGCTGTCCATCGAGAGCGGCATCCAGGTCGTCGACCTCGAAAGCGACGTGTGCAACGGTGCGAATGAGCTCGTGAAGCCGGCTGTCGTCCTCGAAACGCATCCATTCGATGCCAAAGGGGCTGGTGCTGAAGCCCGACGTGTGCAGTCCATGTTGCTCAAGATAGGTTTCGCCATCGTGCACCAGAATCGTGGGAATGCCGACGTGGTGGTAGCGCCAGCCGAGGACTTCTGTTACGGGCGGGGGTTCAGGGTCAAGTCTGTACACAGAATGAAGGCCGCCGGGAATGGGGTCAGGATCGTCGGGCACGTGCACCTCCGCGGGAAGCTGGACACGAAGCGGTGCCTCCAGCCTAACAGATGATGGACAGAACCAAGAGGTTTAGCAGCCTGCTAGCGCCCGCGCTTCTTCTGCTTTCGCTTGGCCACCAGCTTTGCCCGACGCTCGGCCGCCTCGGCCAGGCTTCGCTTCCGCCCAGACGCCTTGGCTTCCTTCGCGAATTCCTCGAGAGCAAGCTTGAGCGCCGCTCGAGCCTTGGTCAACGCTCCCGATCCAAGAACCTGCCGAGCGGCTTCACGCTGCCGTCGCTTGGGATTCGCTCCTGCTTCGGTCGCCCGGAGGTAGCCACTGCCGGCCGGCAAGAAGTTCAGTTGAGACCAGAGCGGATCCTTCACCAGTTCGGCGATCTCGGGCAGTGACGGCTCCGGCCCGAAGGTGTGGCGCGCGACGAAGAGCCCGGTGTCATCCTCTCGCTCATAGAGACCAACCCAGAACTGGCCGTCGAAGTACACGGTCAGCGTCGCGCTGACACTGCTCCTGGGCATAGTGAAACCTCCCCGTTGTGAGAGCCTTGGCCGGGAACGGACACCCAAGGGGGAGGTTACTGACACCGCCCCAGATGCCGAAAGGCCTAGGGAGGTGCGCCCGGACTACCTACCGGACTGTGTTTCTATCCCGGAGCTCGATTCTTGAACTAGTCCGGATTCTAGCAGCCCGTCGGCACAGTGCTAGTCCCCAGTCTGCTGGGCGACGTGGGTTCGAATGTAGGCTATCAGTGCCCTTGCCGCTGCGGACAGGGGTCGCTCCTGCGGGTAGATCAGATGGAGATCGCGGGTGATGGGCTGCTCGAAGGGAATCGCCACGAGCCCCTCCAGAGCTTCAGGGGCGCACAGTAACTTCGGCATCGGCGCGACGCCCAGACCTTTTCGTACAAGCGCCTTGTTCAACTCGGGGTAGTTGCACCGGGAAGAGAACTTGGCAGGAATGCCCTGCCGGTGAAAAGCCTCGGCGATGAGGTTGCTTATGTTCAGGGTCGCCCGGGGCAGCAGGATGATCTCGGTCGCGACGGTCTTGAGGGGTACGACCGGTAGGCTGGCGAACGGATGGCCCCAGGGGACCACTAGAAGGATCTCCTCGGTAAGCAGGTGATGCGCCGCCACCCGGCTTGATCCCCAAGGGGTCATGACGCCGCAATCCAGCTCTCCGCTGATGACCGCTTCTTCGAGTTGGGCGTCGTCCTTCTCGATCAAATCGATGCCTATCGACGGATAGGCAGCCATGAAAGGGCCCAGCATGGGAATGAGTATGTGGGCCATCACGGTCATGACGGCCCCAAAATGCACCCCGCGAGGACCCGCGCCCGACTGCTCGCGCACCATGCCTATGGCGTCCTCGGTGCGAGTGACGATCGCAAGGGCGAGCGGCAGCAGGAGCTCTCCCGCAACCGTGCACTCCACGTGACGGCCGTATCGCTCGAACAATCTCGTCTTGAGTTCGTCCTCGAGGCGGGCGATCTGCCGGCTGACCGTAGGCTGAGTCGAGTAGAGCGCCCGCGCAGCTTTGCTGAAGCTCCGCGCCTCCGCCACCGCCACGAACGTCTTTAGGAGATCGGTTTCCACGCTTCCACCATGTTGGGCCTCACACCAGCCTGTAAGCGCTGAGCAAGACTCGCCGCGCTTGCCGTTCGGCGGTGGTCACGGCCAACGTCCTGTTCAGCCACTCCAGGTACGGCGCTCCGGTCTCGAAGCGCATGAGGGTACGGAAAAAGTACGTCGCCGGGTCCACGTCTTCGCCACGCGCCAGCGCCGCGAGAGTCTCAGCGGATCCGTGACGGTAGCCCTGACTGACCACTTGCACGATGCCGCCGGCCTGCTCTTTCAGCGCGTAGCGCGCATCGAGCTCCAGGACACCGTCCGAGCGCACGAGTTGCCAGTCGGCTCCGCCGGCCATGACCTCGCCACGCATGCCTGGCCCTTCGAATGTGCCCCCCAGGATGTGGACCACCCGCCGTTCACCCAGAGGCGTCGCTCCCATCGACACGACCTCCCCTACATCCACGGCGAGATCCATGAGGAATTCGGATCGTGGCATCATGCTGTAAGTCTAGCAGGCCGCTGGTTCAGACGCTTCGCCACCAGAGCGCGATGGACATGCGCGAGAGAAGGACGCAGAAAGCGATCGTAGCAGCGCTACGGGCGCGACCGAGNNCCTAGCACCCGGCCCCAAGGCCCCGGACGGCCCTGCCGCGCTCGCCGAGCGAGCGCGTCCACGCCGGGAGCCTCAGGTATCACATCGTGTGAGTTCCGAAGGTGGCGGCCCCTCTGACGTATTCCGCTGGAAACCGGAAGCCGACGTTGATGAGTGCCACCATCTGCTTTCCTAGGTCTTTCAACTCTTCCCGGCACTTGGGCATCTTCTCTATGCCATCTCGAAAACTTGGATAGGCAGCCACATGATTGGCCGGCAGCATGTGCTGCAAATGCGCATAATAAGTGAAGTCCTTAAGTACCTGAATCAGTCCCAACGAACCGGCCGACGCCACCACCCCGCAGACC
>PMIZ01000060.1 GCA_003157225.1 Actinomycetota bacterium
ATCGGACCGCACAAGATCTACGGGCGGATGTGCGTCATCAACTTCGCCGACCAGATGGAGTGACCCCTTGCAGGTGCTGAAACGGGCCATGGACGGCCGGGCCGTCACGATGGTGGTGAGCCTGTGTTTCCTGTGGGGGCTGAGTCAGGTCTCCATCAGGGTGGCCAACCAGGGGGTGAGCCCTATCTTTCAGGCCGCCATTCGGTCCATCGTGGCGTGCCTCCTGGTGGCTTCTTGGGCGCGATTGCGCGGCATGCCCCTCGTGCATCGGGACCGGACCTTCTTCCACGGTCTAGCTATCGGCCTTCTCTTTGGAACCGAGTTCGCCTTCGTCTACCTTGGTCTGAACTACACGACCGCCTCTCATGCCGTGATTCTTCTCTACACCGCCCCCCTCTTCGTCGCCGTGGGGGCGCACTGGCTGCTGCCCGCCGAGCCGATCACGGCTCGAAAGCTCATCGGCCTCATCCTGGCGTTTGTCGGGGTGGTTGCAACCTTCTGGGACAGCTTGGGGTACTCGACGCGCCTCCAGTTCTTGGGTGACTGTTTCAGTCTGACAGGAGGGTTCCTGTGGGCGGCGACCTCTCTCTATCTCAAGCGGGTCGTCCGGACCTCCATGACCCCTTCCCAGATGCTCTTCTATCAGCTTGGGTTTTCGGCGCTGCAGCTCTCGCTGATGAGTTTCTTCCTGGAGCCGCACCCCGTCTCGAGTCTTGGCCCCGTCGTCCTCGCCTCCATGGCCTACCAGAGCGTCATCGTGGCCTTTGCCAGCTACCTGGTCTGGTTCTGGTTGATCCAGGTCTATCCCGTNNCTGCTCCAAGAGCCTTTCACCGCCAAGCTGCTGGTCGGGGGTGGACTGGTGACGGGTGGGATGATCCTGGTCAACTGGCCGGAGCGTTGAAGCCGATCCCGTCTTCCATGGGAAGCCGGCATCAGGCAGCAACGTCAGATCAGGAGGCTATCACTTTCCGAGAAGCAACCACCCTGATTCCCAACCGAAAGGAGTCCAACCGATGGCCAAGATCGCGAAGACGCCCGGCACGTACCTCTACCCGCTCCCTCCGAGCCTGATCACCTGCGGCCCCGTAGACAGGCCAAACATTATCACGCTGGCATGGGTGGGGACGCTCTGCTCCGAGCCGCCGATCATCGGCGTCAGCATCCGCCCGTCGCGCTATTCCCACGCGTTGGTGCACAAGTCCGGCGAGTTCGCGGTCAACGTCCCCACGGCGGAGATGGTCCGCGTCGTGGATTGGTGCGGGACGGTGTCCGGTCATGCAGAAGACAAGTTCAAGGCGATGGGTCTGACGGCCGTTCCCACGCAGGTCATCCACACGGCCGTGATCAAGGAGTGCCCGCTCACCATCGAGTGCCAGGTGACGCAGACCCTCCATCTCGGCACCCACGATCTGTTCCTGGGGACCGTCGTGGCTGTGCAGGTGGACGAGGCGATCCTGGACGCTCGGGGCCAGATCGACCTGGGCAAGGCCAATCCGCTGGCCTACGGAGGGCATGCCTACTGGACACTCGGACAATTCGTGGAGCGGCAGGGCTACACCGCCTCGCACTAGCCGCGCGGTCCTCGCAGCGGCTGGCGCCCTCGGGGGCTTCGCATGCACGAGTGTCCCCGGGGACCGCGCAGGCCGGCGCGGTGCGGCCCGATACCGTCGCGTCCGGCTTCGGCGGAAGGTGGCATAAGTGGCAGTGCGCAAGTTATGCTCAAAGGCCGGGCGGTGTATCATCCGCCATGTCTACCGCTGGTCCCTTGGCCGCCGTGATCATTGCGGATTTCCGATGTTCTGGATATCGAGGATGGTCAACAGTCAGAAGGAGGGATGAACTCACGGGCCAGAGAACATTGCTGCGCAATGATCGACGTGGCATGGGCGGGTCCGAGGAGGCGACCGCCTCACCAGCGCGGGCGAGGCAACAACCTGGGATCATCATTGTCGACTCACCGAAGGGGGAGCAGATGGATAGAAAATCGTTGTTGGCGGCTTTTCGGACAGCCATAGACAAAGAGAATGAAGCGTTCACATTTTATGAAGATATTGCCAAGAAGACCGACGATCCGGAAGTGAAAAAGCTCTTTCAGCATTTTGCCAATGACGAATTCTCGCATAGTGAAGCACTAAAGGAGATGTACAGTTCCTTGAGGGACAAGGGAGGACCCGAAGGGGAGCCAGGGTAAGGGGATCGCGTTATTGCACCGTGGCCGCAGCCTTCTTCCGGCGTTGGCGCCGGTCCGGGGGCCCTCAGCCTAGCGGTATCTGGAGATGGCGTTGCCACCAAGACGTGAGACGCCGAGTGATGACTGAAGGTCAGAGGACACGGGTTCTTGACTTGANNTGAGAAGTACGACGACGCAGTGGAAGTCGCCCAGGACGTGTATTGGGTCGGGTTTTACGATCCGACGAGCAATTTCCACTGCAATCCCTATCTCGTCGTTGTCGATGGGGAAGCCTTGCTCATCGATCCGGGGTCGAATCCCCATTTTCCGACGGTGGCTCGTAAGGTCTCCTCGGTCATCAAGTTCGACAAGATACGATACATCATTATCCAGCATCAGGATCCGGATTTGGCCGCGAATATTCCAGTGTTCGAGCGAGTCATCAATCGGGACGACCTCAGAGTCGTCACAACCCAACGGGTCAGCTTTCTGACCAACTATTACGGCTTCAAATCGCCCTATCGTTTCGTGNNGCCGGGTGCCTTCACCACCTACGACACGAACCGCAAGATCCTTTTCTCCTCGGACATCTTCGGTGCGTTTTCCCAGGAGTGGGACCTCTACGCACGCGCCGGATACCACGAGAAGATGTATAGCTTCCATCATACCTACATGCCTCCGGGCGATCTTCTCAAGA
>PMIZ01000241.1 GCA_003157225.1 Actinomycetota bacterium
AGGCAGCCGTCCGTAGGCCTCCATAGTGGCGAGCAGCGAGCAACCGCAAGGAGCTTCAACCAGCCAGCGGCCCTCCCCAAGCGAATCGCGGAGGTGCAGACGCTCGTCGCCCGGCAATACCAGTTCTCCACCCTTCCTCAGGCGATGCGACGGCCGTGCCAGCACCTCCCAGCATTCCCCACCGTCGCCCACCCAGACTGCGGGGCGCACGAAGAGCAACTCCACACTTCCGCCCGAAGGCTTGTGCGCCTCGAGACGTGCCGGCAGCACCCGAGAGTCGTTGAAGACGAGGGTGTCTCCCGGCCGAAGCAGGTCAGGCAGATCGGAGAACACTGCGTGGCGCCGGCCGCCGTCGGCCTCCAGGTACAGCAACCGGCAAGAATCGCGCGGCTCCACGGGCCGTTGAGCGATGAGCGCTTTTGGGATGACGAAGTCGAGTTCTTCCAGGAGCACGTCAGGAGAACTCACTTCGGATGGAGCGCACATCGCGGTATCGCTCCCACTCCGACAGTAGACAGCCGCAGTACTTCTGGCGATAGACCCCCCACTCTCTGCTGAGCCGTCTGGTCTCCGGGTACAACTCGCGGAGGTCTGCGTAAACAAAATCCAGCCCGTGCCGCGCCGCCGCCAGGGCACCCTGCTCGCGGATGGCCTCGTGATCCTGCCACGGGCTGATGGACAAGCTGGTCGAGAAGGCGCCGCAACCTTGCGTCACAGCCTCGATCGCCGCTCGCTCCAGCCGGTCGCCGATGCACCTGACGCACCGGGAACCCTCGACGGGGACAACCGACGCCAACCACGCGGCCGGATCGTACCACTCGTCCGCTACGAGCCTGATTCCCACTCGGTCGCACACGTCACAGGCCCCCGTGAGCCGCCGCCGGTACTCGAGCAGCGGATGTATGTTGGGGTTGTAGAAGAACCCAACGATCTCCTCGGCACTGGCTTGCCACCAGGGTACCGCTCCCGTGGCGCAGGGCCCGCAGCAGATGTGGAGTAGCAGCTTCACCCAGCCCGATCGCCCGTCGCAGGCTACTGGAAGAGCGCATCGGCTCGCGGAGGCCGTGCAGCCACGGGGGGAACCGCCCCGCAGTGCTCGTAGCCCAACCGGGTGAGCACGCGGCCGCGGGGCGTGCGCATCAAGAACCCTCGCTGGAGAAGGAAGGGCTCGTACACGTCCTCGATGGTGTCGGCTTCTTCGCCGATGGCGACGGCCAAAGTGGAGAGACCGACCGGTCCACCGTCGAACTTGTGCAGAATGAGATTGAGGATCTCCCGGTCCACCCGGTCGAGTCCCTCGTCGTCGACCTCGAACAACCGCAGCGCTTCGAGCGCGATGGCACCGGTGATGCTGCCCTGATGCCGCACTTGGGCGTAGTCGCGCACCCGGCGCAGCAGCCGGTTGGCGATGCGGGGAGTCCCCCTCGAACGAAGCGCGATCTCGTCCGACCCCTCTTTGTCGATGGCCACGTCCAGGATGTCCGCCGACCGGGCCACGATACGCCCGAGGTCTTCAGCGGAGTAGTAGTCGAGCCTGTGCGAGAAGCCGAACCGGTCGCGGAGCGGCGTGGTGATCAAGCCTGTGCGCGTGGTCGCTCCGATGAGCGTGAAGCGCTTGAGTTCCAGGCGGACGGTGCGTGCGCCCGGGCCCTGCCCGATGACGATGTCGAGCTCGAAGTCCTCCATGGCCGGATAGAGGATCTCCTCGATAGAACGGTTGAGTCGATGGATCTCGTCGATGAAGAGGACATCGCCCTCTTGCAGGTGAGTGAGGATGGCCGCCATGTCTGCCTTGCGCTCCAAGGCCGGTCCCGACGTGGTGACGATGTTCACCCTCATCTCCAGGGCGATGATGTTGGCGAGCGTGGTCTTGCCCAGTCCAGGAGGACCGGCGAGCAGCACGTGGTCCAGTGGTTCTCCCCGGGAAGTGGCGGCCTCGATGAAGATCTGCAGCTGCTCGCGAAGCACCGGCTGCCCCACGAAGGAGGACAGTGAGCGTGGCCGCAAGGTCCGCTCGAGCTCCTGCTCGAGTGGGGCCTCCTCCGGATCGGCCAGTCTTTCGCTATCTTCCACGAGACCTCTTCCCGATCATCCCCGCGCGAGCGCCTGGCGCACGAGTTCCTCCACGGGCTGCTCCGCATCGAGCGGCGCCAGCAATCTGTCGGCCTCCAGAACGCTGAACCCGAGTTCCACCAGGGCCGCCCTGGCGAGCGCGGGCGCCGCCTCGTCACCCCGTATGCCGCCCGCGGCCGCGCTCCCGGCCCCACCAAGATCACCCATCTTCTCACGCAGTTCGAGAATGATCCTCTCCGCCGTCTTCTTGCCGATCCCCGGGACCGAGGCGAACAGCGCGACATCGCCGGCCGCCAGGGCCTTCTTGAGTTCTGGCGGCCTGCGGCACGAGAGCGCGGCCAGAGCCAGCCTGGGCCCTATCTTGCTCACCCCGAGAAAGAGCCGGAATAGTTCGCGCTCTTCCTCGCTGGAGAAACCAAAGACCTGAAGAGCCTCTTCGCGTACGTGCAGGTGCGTGAAGAGCATCGTCGACTGGCCGACCGAGGGAACATCGCGCAGGGTCACCGCGGACACCTCCAGCAGGAACCCCACTCCCCCGACGTCAACTACGACTCCGTCGCCGCTCTTGGCCGCGACCGTACCTGTGAGACGCTCGATCAACTCTTCCTCCGCTTCAGCATGGCTGCCTCGCTCTGCTCCACTCTCTCACGTACGGCGGACATGTTCGCGTGGCAGATCGCTACCCCGAGAGCGTCCGCGGCGTGATCGGGCCGTGGGGCCTCCGTGAGGCCCAGGAGAGCGCGCACCATCTCCATCACCTGGGCTTTCTCAGCCTTGCCATACCCGACGACGGCCTGCTTCTCTTGCTGAGGGCTGTACTCGATCA
>PMIZ01000130.1 GCA_003157225.1 Actinomycetota bacterium
ATGTCGGTCGGCGTGCAGTAGAAGATGGGGCCGGTGAAGCCCTGCTCCCGTGCCGCTTTCACGATGCCGATCAAGCCCGGGATAGCGGCGCGTGAGACGCATATGGCGTCGGGCTTGCTGGCCAGGAGTTTGGTCGTGACAGGCACAAAGTCGCTAGTGGTCGCGTCGAGTCGTTCGAAGCCCACTATGGTCAGCCCGAGCGGGCCCCAGTTCTTGGTGTAGAGATCTTTGTAGGCGTCATAGTCGGAGAAGCTGATCGCCGCCACGGCTACCTTCTTGGCGTTCGGGTAGTTCTCCACCAGGTACTTCGCGGCAACGATATCCTCATAGGACTCAGGCGGCACCGAATCCAGCAGCAGCGGGCTGCTGGGGCCCGGCTGGCCGATGGCACCCTTCACGTCGATCCCGTTGACGGGAAGCGTGTTGAAGTAGAGGGCGCCAGCTTTGCCACTTACAGCGTAGATGGCCGCAGCCATGTTGTCTGAGATGTCCCCGATGATGAACTTGGCGTTGTCCTGCAGGACCAACTTGGTGGCGGCCGTCGTCGCGCCGTCGGTGGTGCCCTTGCTGTCCTCCGCCGTGAATTTGAGCGTGTAGTTTGTATCGCCGATGGTGATGCCACCGCTGGCGTTGACTTTGTCGATGCCCGCTTTCCATCCGTTATCCACGGCAAGTCCGGCCACGCTCGCCGGCCCCGAAAGCGGCATAGAGCCACCGATCAGGAGTGTTGCCGTCTTTGTCGGTGCGACCGCGACGGTGGTCGAAGTCTCCCCGCCGCTGGGCGCTGTGGTCGCGGGCGCGGTGCTTGCCGTTGTTGCCGGCGAAGTTGTGGCCGTGGTGGCAGCTGTCGTGGTGGTTGTACCGCTGCCGCAGGAGGCGAGCGAGACAACCAGGACCAACATCAGAAGAACGACAGCAATTCCACCCAGCCCGATTCTCTTCTTGTTCATCATTCTCTCCCCTGGTCTGATCGATGCAGACTCACCGTCTACCGACCCTGTCTTCCTGTCCGTGCCACAAACTCCGACTCTACATAGGCCTNNCCCTATAGCACTGCCTGCCGCCGCCACGGGCGCTTTGCCGCGCGGCCTAGTCCTTGATCACCTGGTCCACGACGTACTTGGACGCAATACTGGTATGGAAGAGAATGATCGGCTTGTCTACCCGTTTGAAGATCAAGGGGCAGTGGATCATTCCCGCGGGGATGTAGACGCTCGTCGGCGAGTTGATGGTGTACATCTCCCTCTCCTCACCGAGGCCGAGGCCGATCTCGATCTCGGCCGGCAGGCTGTCCATGTCGTCCGGATCGTACGACCAGAAGTGCAGGTACATGTCGAACTCGTGAGAATGAGGGAACTCCTCCATCACGCAGGGCGCCTGGACCCTGGTGATCATGAACGTGACGTTGGTTTTGTAGTCGGTCTCGCCGATCCATTCCATGGTCGGCCATGGGTCGAACTTCGCGAGCTGTTTTGGTATCACGTGTCCGGCGTACTTCTTCTCTTCCATTCGCTGCAGCCTTCCTGGTCCGACTACCGACCGGCCCATTCCTTACTTGTCAGACAGTATTGGTTCACTATAGGCGCCTTGTGGTGCCAATACCGGACCAGTCTAGCGCGCACGAAGTTGCGTTGTCAATACGCAAAATCGGGGTCGGCGCAACCTGAAAGAACGCCTAGGTCAGGCCCATGAGAGGACACGAGCCCGCACGCGCCATGAACAGCGACGAGATCGGCTAGCTCTGCTGGCCCCCGACGAAGGTAACGCGTTCTGAAGGCGCGCCCAACTCCTGGGAGAGTTCGGCAGAAACCAGCCTGATGGCGTCGACGTAGCCTGGTATCTCCGCAGGGCCGAACCGTTCGACAGGTGCAAGCACGGTCAAGGTCGCCCTCACCCTTCCGTCGGCGCCGAAAAGCGCCGCCGCCACGCCGGAGATCTCATCGCTGGATTCGGCAAAGTCGAACGCGATCCCCCGTTCTCTTGCCTCCACCAGTCGCTTTCGGAGCAGCTGGCGGTCGGCCTCTTTGTGGCGACCGTCCAAAGGCGCAGCCTCGGCGATCGCTTTGTCCCACCCGTCCTCGGGGCCGAAGGCAACAAAGATCTTGCCGGAGGCCGTTTGCAGCACTGGACGTGCGATCCGGCCGATCGGACTGTACGGGCGCAGATAGCGTGGGGTAATGGCCGACAGGAGCGCGATCGAGCCCTGCTCGATCTGGACCGTCAGGGCGACCGTCTCGTTGGTCATCTCCGACAGCCGGTTCATGAAAGGCTCGGATACCCGTACGAGCTCTCCGTGTGAGAAGGTCACGTAGGCCAACTTCACGATGCTGGTACCGAGGCGCAACTTGCCCGAGCCGTTGGGGTCGCGTGCCAGGTAGCCCTGGCTCTCGAGCGTTTTCGTGATGCGAAGCACCGTTGTCTTGGACTCCCCGGTCGCCTCACGCAATTCCCGCGGGCTCCACTGCTGGTGGTCGTGATCGAAGAGGCTCAGCAACTGCAGGCCCTTCTCTAGAGTCTGCAGAAGGCGAGTGCCTCTCGGTGCAGCGACTGGATCGCCGCCGTCACTCGTCATACGACATCCGCCTCAGTCTCGATCTTCTTGTCCTCTCCCCGCAGAGCGCATCAATCCGGTGACCCGCGTGTTCACTTCTGCAAGATATACCAAGGGCTGATAGGGTGCAACATTGGCACCTACCGGCGCACATAGTGAACCACGGCGCTCTGGTTCAGTGGACGCAGAGAAACCCCCCGTCATGCGGCATCACCAAACCGTTGAGCTGGACCCCTTCGGCCGACGCCAGGAACACACAGAGAGCGCCGATCTCCAGCGGCTCGCCGAAACGCCGAGTCAGTATGCTGTGCGAGACCATGTCCTTCATCCCAGGTGTGAGCTGAGCGTCGAGCCGCGAATGCGTGGGACCCGGCATCACACAGTTGACCCGGATGTCGTATTCGGCGAACTCGACCGCCCATGACCGGCTGAGATGATTGATAGCTGCCTTCGAGGCGGAGTATGCGGCCATGGGCATTGCCTCGGCTCCGGAACAGGTCGCGCCGCCTGTCGAGGAGATGTTGATGATCAGCCCACCCCGACCGTCGGCCCTCATCTTGTTGGCCACGGCATGGGTCACGTTCACGGTGCCGTGGAGATTCACGTCGATGACCTTGTGCCACTCCGGTAGGTCGTCGTCCATGTCGAGGAAGGGCTTGACAAGCGAAATCCCGGCGTTGTTCACCAGCACGTCGACGTGGCCAAGAGCAGCGTGCACGGCGTCTACTGCCTTTCGCACGGACTGTCGATCGGTGATGTCGCATTCCACAAAGGTGTGGTTGCCGCCCGCTTGCTGAAGCTCCGCGGCCGACGCGGTCCCGCAGGCGACGTCCACGTCAAGGATGGCCACACTCGCGCCGCGTTGCGCAAAAGCCCGGGCGATGCCCAGGCCGATGCCGCCCCCACCCCCGGTGACGATGACCGTCTGACCGGACACGTCCATGACGTTCTTGAGGTCGCCCACAGGAGCCGCCATGGGCTCGCGCGCTTCGCCGCCGCTCACTTCTCAGCCAGTTCCTGCATGTACGCCCCGCCCGGACCGGTGCTGAAGTGAAAGATCGGCCTATCGACCTTGTGGATTACCAGTGGGCAGTGATAGGTCCCTTTGGGGATGAAGATCAGGCTGCTGCGGGTGAGCAAGAACTTCTCGTCCTCGATCCAGATCTCGATCTCGCCCCCCAGATCGTAGGGATCCTTGAAGTCCGTGCCAAAAAAGCCCAGGGTCTCGTCGTACTCGTGAGCGTGTGAATCGGGTTCCGGTGTCTCCGGATACACGCCCTCGCCGCCTGGCCACATCCACACGACTTCACAATAAGAAGAGCCCTTCAGCACAACGTCGTCCAGGCTGATGATCTTCCTGTGCGAGGCGGTGTTCGACATCGACTCCGGGTCCACCCCCGGAGGGAAGGCCGCGTCGCGCGAGTCGAATCGCCGCTCGCTGATCACGTACTTCCTGTATTTCGATTCACTCATCGGCGTGTGTCCCTTTCGTACGAGGATCCTACGGCAGATCGAAGAAGCTGCCCTCCCACCCCTCCGCCCAGGTGCCGGCACCCAGCATCATCGCGAACTCGATCATGGGCCTGCGCACCTGCTTCCAGATCAGCGGACCGTGGTCCAGCCCTCGGGGAACGAATGCGCAGTGAGTCGTGGTGAACTCGAGCAGATCGTCTCCTAATCCGAACTGCATGGTCGCCCCGAGATCCTCCGGATTGCCGGGGTCACTGCCCAGGTGCAGCACGATCTCGTCGTAGTTCTCGTGCCGCATCTTCGGGATGGGCGAACTCGGCACGTCCCATATCCAACCGAACTCGATGTAGATCTTCACCCCGGGGATCTGCGTGCCGCTCATGTAGGTCATGGTTGGGTTCTGGCGGTTGGCCACATACTCGGGACCCGCTTCTCTCATCGGACTCCTGATGACGTACTGCTCGTAGTCGAAGTCCCGAGTCTTCTTGGGAGCCGCCTTCCCGTCGTGGCCTCCGCCGGTCCGGGCCGAACCGGCATGCGGGTTTCCGCTCCCAAGCACGATGGAGAGCTGAACGTGGGGCCGCTGGAACTCCTTCCAGGTGATAGGACCGTACGGCGTACCCTTGGGAATGAAGATGGAGGCCGTGGTGTTGAAAACGATGGGTTGGCCCCCAAGGTAGAGCTCGACGGTGCCGCCGAGCACCTGCGGCGTAGCGGCATCCATGCCGATGTGCAACAGGATCTGATCCTGGTCGAGCACCTGCTCGCCCCCGCCCGAAGGCGGCTCGGGAATACCGCAGATCCACGCCAGCTCGACGTAGGCATTTGCCTCTGGCACCTGGTCACTGCTGAGAAAGGTCATGGGAGGCGGCTGCCGGCCGTTCACCTGGGTGACACCCACCTGCCGAAGCGGGGTACGCACGGCCAACCGCTCGTACTTGGAGTCGGTCATGGCTATCTCGTCCTTTCGGCTAGCTCGCGGTGATGCCGCCATCGATCGCGATGCACTGGCCGGTGACGAACTTGGCCGCGTCGGAGCACAGCCAGACGACAGCTTCGCCCATGTCCTCGGCGTCGCCAATGCAGCGCAAGGGAATATCGCTCTCCATCCGTCCCCTGGCTCCCGGGTCCGAGGTGGTGAGGTACTCGAAGAGCAGCGTATTCTGCGTCGGCCCGGGCATGATCGTGTTCACCCGGATATTGTGCGCGGCGCCTTCAAGAGCAGCCGTCTTCGTGAGGCCGTTCAGTCCGGCCTTGCTTGCTGTGTAGGCACAGAACCCGGGCTGCGGCTTGACGGCGCCGATCGAAGAGGTGTTGACGATGGCGCCACCGCCCTGCTTGATCATCTGCTTCATCTCGTACTTGAGACACAGAAAGACACCCTTAAGGTTGACGTCGATAGTCCGGTCCCAGATGTCCTCGGGACAGTCGACGATGTACGCCACGGGCACGCGTTTGCCGTCCGGCCCGATGCCGGCGTTGTTGAAAGCGTAGTCGAGCCGGCCGTAGAGCCTGACGCACTCGTCCACCATCGCCCGCACATCGGCTTCCTTCGACACGTCACACTGCACGAAAGCGGCTTCTCCGCCGGCCTCCCTGATCGCTCTGACAGTCTCTTCTCCCCCCTTGGTGTTGGTGCCCGTAGTGACGACCACCTTGGCCCCTTCTCGAGCGAGCAGTAGGGCGCCCGACCGGCCAATACCCGAAGCGGCACCTGTGACGAGTGCTACTTTGCCCGTGAATCTCTCAGCCATCCGATTCTTCCTTTTCCGTCCGCCTATGGAATGGTTCTCTGCATCATAGCGCTCCGCCAGGCGCCCGCTTCCAGTCCCTTTCGAAGACGTCGTCGATCTCGAGGGCCCCTGCCGGCAGGATCTCCCAGAAGAAGTCCAGGCGCTCGATCTTGGGCTTGCCGTCCTCTTCGATCAAGGGGTAACGGGCGAGATACCGCTTGGTGAGCAGCAGTTCCTGGCTGTCCCTGTCGATGAGATCGGTCTTGATCTGAGCGACGAAGGCCTGGCGCCGCTCATCGATCACGAGGTCCTCGGGCGTCAACCTCTCGATGCCGGAGGGATGCGACAGCAGCACCTTGTACCAGTTGTCGCGGCCGGCGACCTTGCCCACATACGCGATAAAGGGGTTGAAGACGAAGTCCTTCGAGAAGTACTCGTCCATGCGATGGATGTTGTCCGGGTCCTGCCCGTACGCGTTGAACTCGGCGAAGTACTCCTCCACCCATTGTGCGATCTCGTCGTATGTCAGCTTCATGACTCAAGCACCTTCCTGTACTCGGGGTCGTTCGCCGCTTCGAACATGAATATCGGAGTGTCGACCCGTTTCACGGTGATGGGGCAGTGCTCCACGCCTTTGGGCACGAAGATCAGACAGGTCTTGGTCACGGTGTGCCGCTCGCCCCCGATGAGGAACTCTAGCTCGCCTCCGAGCTCCCGGGGATAGTTGCGATTGGTGCCGGCAAAGCCTATTACCTCGTCGAACTCGTGGGTATGGGGGATCTCGATCTCCACCGGCTTGCCGCCGGGAAGCCCCCAGAGAATCTCGCACCCCGCGAACAGCGAGCAGCCGGGAACGATGGAGCCCATGATTCCCAGGAGCATCGTCCTGTCGAGGATCTTGCCTTCCTTTGCCTGGTCTTCCATGGCTTTGGTCCAAGCGGCGGGCGGCGACGGCATGAGATCTTCGGTCAGGAAATACTCGCCATACTTGGACTCCGTCACGTTTCTTCTCCCATCTGCTCCCTGTGACCGCCCGGGTCAGCCTCGGCCAGGCTCCCCGCGCCAAGCATTATCGTCATCTCCAGATGAGGCTTGGTGAAGCGCTTCCAGGTGAGGGGTCCGTGCTTCACGCCTTTGGGCACAAACACCGTGGAGGTCTTGCTGATGATGAGAGGCTGGCCATCGACGACGAATTCGATCTCCGCCCCGAGGTCTTCCTGATCGCCCGGGTCGGTGCCGACGTGCAAGACGATCTCGTCGTAGTCGTGCGTGTGCTCGAAGATATGCGGGTTGGGATCGGGCATCGCCGTTATCCAGCCCGCCTCGACGTAGTTGTTCGCTCCCGCGATGAGGTTGTTGCTCAACAATGTCATGGCCTGTATCCGGCCCTTCACCTCGATAGCCGGCACAACTTCGTACGCGGGCTTGCCAACCAGGTACTTCTCGCTGTCAGTTCGTTCCATGCTCACCGATCCCTACCATGTCAGAGGATATGAACACCCGCATGCTAGCAGGCCCGAGAGAGCGGAGGTCCAGTGGGGCGCCTGCCATGTTGAGAGAGACTCGCGCTGTGTGACTCCACAAGTACTTGACTTTAGGAGTTCACTTCAGATCCGCCGTCCAGAGCCATACCTATTCTCGGTGCCAAGCGAGACGAGCGAGGCGAGCGACCCTGCCGCGCTCAGCGGCGCGCCGCCCGGCGCGCGCCGC
>PMIZ01000327.1 GCA_003157225.1 Actinomycetota bacterium
GACCGACCATCGCGTTCTGCACTTTCTGTGGGACGGCACTATCGGTGGGGCAGAACGGGCGCTGTATCAGGTAGTCCGGCGAGAGACGGCGCTCGGTGAGTGGGACGTCGGCGTAGCATTTGGAAGGGCGGAGGGGCCCTATGCCGACGCGGTGAGGTCCCTGGGGTGCGAGGTGTTGGACCTGCGGATGCGTAGCGCCGCCGACTTCCCCAAGGCGCTGCGGGAGGGACGCCGGCTCCGGGACTACGATATCCACCACTTCCACGTCATGGAGCCCAGCCAGATCGCGGCTAGCGTTCGCTGCGGGGGCACAACACGCGTCTACACCGAGCGAGGTGGTCTCGACGCCTACGTTCCGCGGCTCAAGGAGGCACGACGTGCGGTGGGAGGCATGTTGCTTCGCCGCTACTTTCACGGCTTCGCCGGCAACACACAACACGCCGTCAACGTAGTCGTCAAGAGATACCGGCTGGAGGGGCTGCCTACTCACGTGACCTACAACGGCATCGATTTCTCCCTGCTGGTTCCCGGACGAGACCGCCTGGAAGTGCGCCGACAGCTCGGCATCGGCTCCGGAGATTTCGTTGTCGGTTCCTCCGGCACCTTCAAGTCCTGGAAGAGATTTGACCGGGTTGTCGGCCTGTTGGGGGAGATCACCGGGCTCCATGTCGTTCTGATCGGTGATGGAGACCTGAGGCAAGAGCTCGAGCAACAGGCGCGGCTTCTGGGGGCAGGCGAAAGACTGCATATCACCGGGTTGGTGGGTGGGGTGGCGGACTTCGTGGCCGCCATGGACGGGTTCGTGCTTGCTTCAACTGCGGCCGAGTCCTTCGGGAACTCGGTGGTGGAGTCCATGGCCCTGGGGGTCCCATCCATCGTGTTCTCCGACAGCCCCGGTATCTGCGAGCACATCGACAACGGAGTCACGGGTTTGATCGTCGACGATCAGCGGGGACTCGCCGAGGCGGTGCAGCGGCTTGCCGAAGATCCGGACCTACGGTCTCGCCTGGGCGAGGCAGGGGCGGCGCATGTTCGTTCTGCCTACACTCTCGAGCGGATGCACGACTCCTACCGCGGGCTCTACGCTTCGGCCCTGGACTACCGCGCAGCCAGAACAAACGGGGGGAAGTAGGCGTGTGCGGCATCTGCGGAATCGTGGCGAAGGGCGAGCTGGAGGTGACCTCCGGGCTAGTCGAGCGGATGCGCGACAGCATGACGCACCGGGGCCCGGACGACGCGGGAGCCATCCTGCTCCACCGCGGCGGTGTCGGCCTTGGGCACCGCCGCCTGAGTATCGTCGACCTCAGCCCCGCCGGCCACCAGCCGATGTCCAATGAGGATGAGACCGTGTGGATCTCCTACAACGGCGAGGTCTACAACCACAAGGATCTTCGCGCCGGCTTGGAGGCCGAAGGCCACCGCTTCAAGTCCCACACCGACACCGAAGTCATCGTCCACCTGTACGAGAAGCGCGGAGCGGACGTGGTCCGGGATCTCCGTGGCATGTTCGCGTTCGCGATCTGGGACGAGAACCGCGGACGACTGCTGCTCGCCCGCGACCGGCTGGGCCTCAAGCCCCTCTACTATGCCGACACTCCCCAGGGGTTCCTCTTCGCCTCCGAGATCAAGGCGCTCCTAGCCACCGGACTGATCCGGCCGAGCCTGAACGAGGCGTGCCTACCCGAGTTCCTCAACTACGGTCGAGTGCTTCCCCCGCGGACGCTGTTCGCGGGGATCTCCAAACTGGAGCCCGGCCACATTCTCGAGTATCAAGCCGGCGGGGTGGTTGCGCCCGCCCGCTACTGGGACGTGTTCGACGGGGTGCGTCGAGAGGCCATGCCAGGGCCGGAGAGTGACGCCCTGGTGGCCGAGTTGGCCAGATCCCTCCAGGAATCGGTGAGCCTCCGCCTGATGTCCGACGTGCCCGTGGGCGTCTTCCTGAGCGCCGGGGTCGATTCGAGCACCATCGCCGCCATGGTCGCGGCAACCGAGAGGGTGCCTCTCAAGACATTCACTGTCGGTTTTGAGGGCTCGCACGTCCATAACGAAGTGGAAGAGGCGCGCGGGGTAGCCCAGCTTCTCAAGGCTGAGCACTACGACGTCACGGTCGGCCCGGCCGAGGTGAAGGCCTTCTTCCCCGCCTATCTTCACTTCATGGAGGAGCCGGGGAGCAACCCCATCTGGATGGCCGTGTACTTCGTGTCGCGACTGGCGCGTGACCACGGCGTCATCGTCGCCCTCACCGGCGACGGAGGCGACGAGTTGTTCGTTGGCTATGACAAATGGATGAAGATGCTACGCCTGCACCGCTACGCTTGGGACCCCTTCATGCGCTTGCCACGGACCATCCGTGAAGCGCTTGCTGCCGCGGGGAGACCGGTGGTGAAAGGTAGAGTCGCGGCCGACCTGTTGCGCGCGGCGACGGCAGGCGAAGAGCTCTTCCAAGGCGGGACCGCATTCAAGCAGGACGAGGTGGCCGGCTTGGTCCGCCCTGACCTCATGAAAAGAGATGGGGATCTATCGCCCTACTCGCCCATCGCCGAGCTCCGCGAGCGCTTCGAAGAGAGCGCTCCTGATCCCCATGACTACGCGGACTGGATGAGCTACCTCAGCTTGAAGTCCGGTCTGTTGGAGGACTACCTCATGCGGGTGGACAAGATGGGCATGGCGGCGTCGGTCGAGGGAAGGATACCTCTGCTCGACCATGAATTCGTCCGTCTGGCTATGTCCATTCCAGGAAGCTACAAATACGATGGCTGGCAGCGCAAGCGGCTGCTCAAGGACGTTGCCCGCCGGTTCTTGCCTTCCGGGCTGATCGATGCTCCCAAGCGAGGCTTCAATGCGCCGGTGGAGGCCTGGATCTCCGGGGAGTTCGCCGACGTTCTCTGCGACAGCGTGTCGACCTTCGCTCGCCGCACAGGTGTCTTGACGAGCTCTGGCGTAGAACGGTTGACCCGTTCGGTTCGAGCAAGCTCGGGGGCGGGCGTGGCCGCGGCCTCTTGGGGAATAATGAGCCTGGCACTCTGGCACGGCCAGTGGATGAGCCAGCCATGACGCCTCGGGTCCGCCGTGCCTGAGCCGAGGATGACACTTCGTCGCCGCCTTCTGAGTCCGGTGCTCGGCCAGCCCCGACTGCAGCCGCTCTTCGAGACTCTGCAGAAGGTCGCGCTTGCCGGTATGGGCTACGGCGAGGGCAACGATCCGGCAAGTAGCGGCGAGGAGCGTGCCCTCGGCTTCGTCCAGGCCCGACTCGGAGCGGCAGAAGACATCACGGTCTTCGATGTGGGCGCGAACGTAGGTGAGTACGCCGAGCAGGTGCTGGAGCGATGGGGAACCCGAGCTCACCTCTGGTGTTTCGAACCTTCGCGTGAGACGTTCGGGATGCTGGGCGCCAGACTCGGAAAGCGTCCCGGCGTGACGCTGGAGAACCTGGGACTGAGCGATACGGAGGGCACGCTGACGCTGCACTCGCGCGGTGCGGGCTCCAAGGTTGCCTCGGTGTACGAAGGACGGGCGACCACTTGGGCAGTCCACGAGCTCGAGGAGGTCAAGGTACGCACCCTCGATGCGTACTGTCGTGAACAAGGGATCGACCACATCGACTTGCTCAAGCTGGATGTGGAGGGACATGAGCTCAGCGTATTGCGAGGGGCCAAGACCATGTTCGAAGACGGTTCGATCCGTTTCGTCCAGTTTGAGATGAGCGCGGCCTGCATTGACGCTCGGGTGTTCTTCCGGGACTACTGGGAGACGCTCAGCCAAGGATATTCCCTGTATCGGATAGCAGCTCACGGCTTGATCCCCATACCCGCGTACCAGGAGACCCAGGAGGTCTTCAGGCGCGCCACAAACTACCTGGCAGAAAGACGCTCGATTCGGTGAGCACGGTCGTCGTGGTGACCAACATCCCGCGGCCGTACCGGCTGGCGCTTTTTGGCGTGCTGGGCACTCGCCTGGCGTCTGAGGATCTCGGGCTCCAGGTGCTCTACACTTCCGACCCTTCCAAGCATGTGCGGCGCGGAGCGGTTCCCGCGATGACCGCGGGCTCGACCGCAGAGACGTACGTGCCCGGTCTTGCCCTCCGGGGCGGCTACGAGCGAGTCATCAGTATCCCGACCGGCCTCGGACGGGCACTGAAGGAACGCCGGCCGGTCTGCGTGGTCGCCGGCGGATTCGGACCGAGCGCCATGGTCAGCGGCCACTGGTGTCGTGGCGCCAAGGTGCCCCATGTCATCTGGTCAGGGGGTTGGCCCGGGCACGAGGGCAAGGTCGGACTACTGAAGACGATGGCTCGGCGCCGGATGGTCGGACAAGCGGCGGCATTCGTCGCCTATGGGAGCGCGGCGATGGACTATCTTGTCGCTCTGGGTGCCCCACCCGAAGCGGTATTCCCGGCTTGGAACACCGTGGATCTGGAAGGTTTCGCCTCAGCGGCGCGGGAAGCGGCGGCTCGACGATCGGAATTGAGCGGCAAGTACGGCTTGGCGGCGAAGAACCTGCTCTTTGTTGGCTCGCTGGTGGCCAGAAAGGGTCTACGCGAACTGGTCTCGGCCGCCCTGGCAGCCCAGCCCCCCGACTCCGGGTGGGCGCTCCATCTGGTAGGAGGTGGCCCGCTCGAGGAGGAGTTGCGCCAGACGGTGCGCGCGGCAGGCAAAGAAGACCACTTTCGCTTCCACGGGCTGAGACCCGAGGCCGACGTGGTGGAGCTGCTCGGCGTCGCCGACGGGTTCCTCCTGCCGACGAAGCAAGAAGCCTGGGGCCTAGTGATCAATGAGGCCATGGCCTGCGGCGTTCCCGTGGTCGCATCTCCCCAGGCGGGGGCCACTCGCGACCTCATCCAGCACGGAGTCACAGGCTACGTTGTGGAGCCCACAGACAGGCAGGCCCTGGCCGCCATCATCACCCTGCTTCTTTCAGACGACACCCCGTGCAAAGCGGTCGGCCGAGCAGGCGCGGAAGCGGTGCGTGCCAAGGCCTCACTGGCAAGAGCGGCCGACGGGTTCGTGTCCGCGGTGCTCTACGCCACGAAGAGGACCGGCGTTGGCTGACGCCGGCGCCATGCCCGCCGATCCCCTTTCGACCGACAGCCGGCTTAGCGGGCTGCTGAAGAATGATGCTGCGCCTCCTAAGGTTCTTGTCATCGGCCCGCTGCCCCCTCCCGAATTCGGGGTGGCGAGAGCCACCAGATTGATGCTCGACTCGTCCGTGCTCGCGGCGCGCGTGCGGCTCACCCACCTGGACACCAGCGACGCGCGGGGGGTGGCCAACATCGGCCTGCTGGACTGGCGCAACGTGCTCCTGGGAGTCAAGCACTTGGCCCAGCTTGTCGGGTTGTTGGCGAGGAAGCGTCCGCAAGTGGTCATGCTGACGGTGTCGCAGGGCCTCTTCGGGCTAGTGCGCGATGCGCTCTTGGTCTGCGCTGCCCGGGCGTTTCGCGCGAAGGTGGTGGCCTACTTGCGAGGCAGTGGCTATGCCGAGGTGCGCATCAAGGAGGGTTGGATCGCCGGCTACCTGCTGCGCTTCATTCTCAGGGCCAGCTCTCGGACTATCGTGCTTGGCGGAGGCCTGGTGGCCATGGCCCACGCTGTGTGTCCGAAGACCCGGGTGGCCGTGGTACCGAATGGCTGCCCTCCCGCTGTGCCCGCGGACCAAGCAGGCCTGCGGGACGAAAGCCGGCCTCTACTCGCCTACATCGGGCGATTGGCCGTCGTCAAGGGGATCGAAAACGCCGTCCGAGCCGCTTGCATCGTTGTCGACGCTGTCCCCGATCTCGAGTTCGACCTGTGTGGCGAATGGGAAAACCCCGCGGACGAGGCGAAGATGGAGGGACTGGTCCGAGACCTCGGTCTTTCCGACCATGTCAGCTTCCCCGGTGCTGTCGCTGGCCAAGAGAAGGAGGCGTTGCTCGCCCGGGCCTGGGTGCTGGTGCTTCCCTCCTATTCCGAAGGCCACCCCTGGGTGATCTTGGAGGCCATGAGCGCGGGTGTGCCCGTCGTCGCCACGAACACCGGAGCCATCCCCGAGACCGTCGAAGACGGTGTGACTGGATACGTTGTCCCGGTTGGAGATGACAAAGCTCTGGCCGCCCGAGTGACCGAACTGCTGCGAGACCACGACCTTTGGACGAGAATGTCGCGGGAAGCTCTGCGGCGATACCGCGACCACTTCACGGTGGAGCGGAGCCACAGCGCGCTGGCCGACGAGCTCTGCCGAGTCGCGAGGAGCGAGTAAATGTGCGGCATCTGCGGCATGACGTCCCCGGTCGACGCGCCGGCGCTCGAGAGGATGCTGGCGGCNNGGCGGTGGCCTACAACGGCGAGATCTACAACTACGTCTCGTTGCGCGAGCAACTACGGGCGGCCGGCCACGAGTTCCACTCGCAGACCGACACTGAGGTCCTCATCCACGGCTACGAAGAATGGGGGACCGACCTCTTCGCCAGGCTCAACGGCATCTTTGCCCTGGCGCTTTGGGACAACGCTCGCCATCGCTTGCTGCTTGCCCGAGATCGCTTCGGGGTCAAGCCGCTCTACCACACCACCGACGAACAGGGACGTCTCTGGTTCGCGTCCGAGGTCAAGAGCCTCGTCTCGGGCGGCTACCGGTTCAAGTCGGTGGACCCGGTCGCCATCCACAAATACTTGGCGTTCTTGTGGGTGCCGGGTCCGGCCACGATGTTCCCCGGGGTCGAGAAGCTAGCGCCGGGGCATTGGGCTGAATGGCGTGACGGTCGCCTCGAGTCTCACCGCTACTGGTGGCCCGAGTTCACTCCCCGGCCGATGGATGAGGCCAACGCCGCGGCGGAGTTGCGGACCATCCTCGAGTCCACGGTCTCCCGTCAACTCATCGCAGACGTTCCCGTGGGGGTGTTCCTCAGTGGTGGCCTCGACTCCACTGCGCTGGCGGCCCTCGCCACCCGCGTGTCCGGCAGACCGGCCGTCTGCTTCACCATCGGCTTCAGGGGCGAGGACTCGGTCCTCGAGCAGTCATCCGCCGACGCCCGCTACGCGCGCCTGGCGGCGGAGTATCTCGGGGCTGAGTTTCACAACATCGAGGTGGCCCCTGATATCGTCGACCTGCTACCCAAAGTCATCTGGCACCTCGACGAGCCCATCGCCGACCCCGCTGCCATCGCCACCTATCTCATCTGCGAGGCGGCCCGTTCCAACGTCACGGTTCTGTTGAGCGGCCAGGGGGCCGACGAGGTGTTCGCCGGCTACAGGGTGCAGGCCATGTCCGACTGGGCGGACCGGTTCGGCCATCTGCCGAAGGCCGTCCGCAAAGCCGTCGTCGCTCCTTTGGTTGACGCTCTACCGGCCATGAGCAAACTGGCGCCGGGAGGGTACCCCGGGTTCCTCCTAGCCGTCCACCGCTACCTCAGCAAGATGCTGGCCGGCGTCGACCTACCCAGAGACGAGCGCTACGTCTTCTACCGCTCCTACTACACCGACGACCAGCTCCGCGGGCTCTACGCGCCGGGGCTGAAAGAGGCCCTCGCCTCGGCCGAAGCGGGGAGCGAACACCTCCAGTACCTGAAGGAGGCGCCGGCACAGGACTTCCTCAATCGGATCCTCTATACCGACTGGTACACGTTCCTTCCGGAATTGAATCTGGCCTATTGCGACAAGATGAGCATGGCCGCGTCCATCGAGGCCCGCGTCCCCTTCCTCGACAACGAGATCGTCGACTTCATGCTCACCGTCCCCCGCCAGCTAAAGCTGCGCGGGCGGACTTCCAAGTTGGTGCTCCGCGAGGCCGTCAAGGACATTGTGCCGGCCGAGGTCATCAAGCGGCGCAAGGCCGGGTTCGGGGTGCCGCTCCGCACGTGGCTACGGCGCGATCTGCGGGAGATGGTGGACGACCTGCTGGGGGAGGAGCGGATCAAGGCCCGAGGCTATTTCGATCCCGCGGCCATCCGAGCCCTGGTTCTCGCCGATCGGGAGGGGCGGGCGGACAATACCTACCGCATCTGGGCGTTGCTCACGCTGGAACTGTGGCACCAGATCTTCTTGGAAGGGCGGCCGCACTGAGGCGCCGCGCCGCGCTCGCTCGCGCGGGCGCCCACACTGAGGCGCCGGACAGCGGCCTAGTACGCGCCCTTCCGCGCCAGCACCGCGGTCACGGTGCGTAGGAGCACCGTCAGGTCCATCCCCACCGACCAGTTCTCCAGGTACTTCCGGTCGAGCCGCACCATGTCGTCGAAGTCAAGGTCCTTGCGGCCGGAGACCTGCCACAGTCCGGTCATGCCGGGCTTGCCTCTGAGACGGATCAGATCCGTGGTCTCGTACCTGTCCACCTCGGTCGGCAGCGGTGGCCGGGGACCGACCAGGCTCATGTCCCCACGCAGCACGTTGACGCACTGAAGCAGCTCGTCGAGGCTCCACTTGCGAAGGAACGTGCCGACTCTGGTGATCCGCGGATCCTGCGTCATCTTGAAATGAGGTCCGTTGCTTTCATCCCACGCTTCCAGCTCGGCAAGGCGGATCTCGGCGTCGACCGTCATTGTCCGGAACTTGAGTATCTCGAAAGGCTTCCCACCGTGGCCCAGCCGTACCTGCCGGAAGATCACCGGACCCCGAGACTCGATCTTTACTGCCAGCGCAATGAGCACCAGGAGCGGCGACAGCATCAGCAATGCCAGGGACGACATAGTCACATCCAGCGCACGCTTGATGGTCCGCTGCACTTTGTCCAGGGGATCCACCTCCAAATTGAAGACCGAGAGCCCACGGAAGCCATGGAGGCGCGACGCGCGGAGACTCTGCTCAAAGAGCGACGGGACCACGCGGAAATTCAAGCCTGCGTGGCTCATCTCTCGGGAGATGCGTTCGAAGTCGTCTCGTTCTTCGGGGTC
>PMIZ01000162.1 GCA_003157225.1 Actinomycetota bacterium
CACCGCACGCGCTTCTGGATGGGCCTCCGCTTCACCGAGCAGGGCAAGCCGGAGCTGTGCCTGCCTCGCGGCGTCCAAGTGCCGTCTGTCGCGGTACAAGGGTTGGCGAGGCACAACGTGAAGGAGTTCACGCGCTTCCGCGAGTTTCTGCCGCGCATCTACAAGGAGCTCGGCCACAGCATGTACTGCTAGGAGGAGTCGGGATGATCAAGAACATCGTCATGATGGACCTCCCGTTGGACGACCTCCCCAACATGGAGCGGTGGTACTACGGGTCGCATTCGTCCGAGATCGCCCGCCGCTATGGCCCTTGGCTGGAGCGCCACGAAAGCTATCCTGCCTTGAACGCCCCGGAAGATGCTCGCCGCTATGGCTTCTACAACTGGCGAGTCACCGAGACCTTCTGGCACGAGACGCCTGAGTCCGGGCCGAGGGGCGCCTACGTCTTCACGCCGGCGCCGGNNGACTTCTTCGGCTGGGACCGCTTCGCCACCGACGGGGCCTGCATCCGCTGGTACATGCTGTTTCGCTATCCGCTCGGCGTCCGGCTCGACGAAGGCGAGGACTGGTACATCAACGTCCACGCTCCCGAGGTCGTGAAGCAGCCGGGCCTGCGGCGCTTTTTCAGCTTCAAAGCCTGCAAGCCTCCCGTGCCACTGCCGGGTATGTGGCATCCCGACGCCACCCCTCCCGACGAGATGCAGCTGGTGCAGTGGGACCGGGTTACCGAGCTCTGGTACGACAACTTCTCCGCCTGGCGAAACGCCGTCATCGACAACCCGCCCAAGTACACGCTGCCCGAGTGGGCCACCGACGACTTCTACCCGGACACCATCGACACGTTCCCATTCTTCAAGCCGGGGGTGGACTTCGTGAGCACGTTCCTACTCGAGCGTCCCTCGGACGAGTTCCTGCGCGACACCCGCTACTACCTGCCGTGACGCGAGCGGAGGAGATCCCAATGCCTGAAGCAAAGATCCTAGAACTCACCGCCGAAGAGAAGGCGAAGCCCTACTCCAAGTACTTCTACCGCCCGGTCGATGCGCCCGACCCGGTGCTGCTGGAGCTGGTCCGGCCCGGCAAGCCCATGGATATGGCCAAGGCTCTCTATCCGGAAGACATCAACCGCCTGCTCGACCCGGGCTACATGGAGGTCGAAACCGGTTGGTGCCGGCTTCCCAACGGGGCCGGGTACATCTGCGTCAACAACAAGATGCCCGGCGTGACCGTCGACATGCTCGACTGGTGGTTCGCCTGGCACTCGCTCGCCAGCATGCACTACGGCATCTGGTATCCGCCTGGCCATTTCGCCATTTCCACCAGCAAGAAGGACCGGGCTCGTGTCAAGGACCCCAACGTGCCCATCAAGGAGAAGATCTACGGGCGCACCGACCATGTGGTCGAAGATGTCGGCACCGGGCCCGAAGACGTCTACATCTACTTTTGTCACCCGCGCGAGCTCGGCTTCGACATGAGCCGGTTCCATCAGCCCAACGTCGCGGCGATGTATGGGGGCTACGGGCTCGACGTGCCTGTGAATTCCAAGCCCTGGACCATCCGGGCTCCGGCCATCATGTGCCACTTCATCCGGGATATTCCTGGCGGCGTCGAATTCCGCACCCGCTTCTGGATGGGCTACACGCTGATCGACCGCCATCCGGTGCACATGCTGCCGTATGGGGTGAAGGTGCCGGTGGAGGCCATCCAGGGCTTGGCCGAACACAATGTCAGGGAGTACACCAACCTGCGGAACGTGCTGCCCCAGATCTACACCGAGCTGGGCGGGCGCATCCCCTAGCCGCGGCGCGCGTTTGGGCGAGGGCGGTCCAGCCACGCCGGCGGCTCGCTCTTCGGCCGGGGAGTCTCCTGGTCACGTGCTAAATTTGTGCGCAGCAATTGCGCAGGCACTGGACAAGCTCGAGGAGTTGGACCCGGCGAGGATCGTGGGGAAGTTCTAGCGTGCATGTGACCGTCAAGTTCCTGGGGCCGCTCCGCGATCAGGTCGGCGCGCAGTCGCTTTCCGTCGAATTGCCGGCCGCGGCCACGTATCGCACCCTCTTGGACAACATCGCCCCGACGGTAGGGGGCAAGCTGGTCGAGTGGGCTTGGGATCCGGCGAGGCGCTCCTTTTCCACCCGCATGATGGTGATGCGGAACATGTCTGACCTGCGCAGCGAAGCAACGCAACTTGCGGACGGAGACGAGATACTCGTCCTTCTTCCGTTGGCTGGTGGGTAATCGGGACAATTGCCATGCTCTTAGAGAGGAGTTAGGGATGGGGAAGAAAGCAACGGCTGCGGTTGTGCGTGAGCCGGGCGCCCAGTACACGCTCGAATCCGTTGAGCTCGACGATCTTCGGCCGAACGAGGTGTATGTCCGCATCGAGGCAGCGGGGGTTTGCCACACCGACGCCAACATGCAGGGCTTGTTGCCTATGCCGGCCGTCGTGGGTCATGAAGGGGTCGGGGTCGTTGAGGAGATCGGTTCGGCCGTGACCGAGGTGAAGCCCGGGGACCGGGTGATCGTCTCCTGGCCCGCCTGCGGTGAGTGCCACAGCTGCCTTACCGGCGAGCGCTACGTCTGCGACAACGCGTTCCCGCTCTTGTTCGGCGGCCGGCGGCTGGACGGTTCGCAGACCATCAAGCTGAACGGGGAGTGGATCTCTGGCTCCTGGTTCCAGCAGTCCTCCTTCGCCACCCATGCCATCGCCGCGGCCGAGGCGCTCGTCAAGGTAGACGACGACGTGCCGCCTGAGATACTTGCCGCTCTGCCCTGCGGGGCCATGACCGGGGCGGGCGGGATCTTGAGTGCCCTCAAGGTTGGTCCTGTGGACGAGGTTCTCATTCTGGGCGCCGGCGGAGTGGGACAGGCGGCTGTGATGGCCGCACACATGGCCGGAGCGTATCCCATCATCGCGGTGGCCAGGAATCCCAAGCGTCTCGAACTCGCCCTCGAGCTCGGCGCGACTCATACAGTCAACGCGGCTACCGAGGACGTCCCGGCGCGAGTGATGGAGATAAGCCCGGGCGGAGTGCGCTACGCTTTCGACAGCTCCGGGGCGGTGAGCATGTGGCACGCCGCAGCCACGACCCTGCGTGCCGGAGGTACCTTCGGGGTTTGCGCCGCCGTCGAGCAGGAGACACTGGGCGGGAGTCCTCACTTCTTCCTATCGAAGGGTGCGCGCATCCAGTTCATCATGGGGGGCAACGTCGTTCCGCGGGACTTCCTGCCCAAGATGATCGAGTGGTACAAGCAGGGGCGTTTCCCGGTGGACAGGTTGGTCCAGACGTTCCCGTTCTCGCAGATAAACGAAGCCTTCGCCGCCTCGCACAATGGCCAGGCGGTCAAGCCTGTGCTATTGATGCCGTAGCGACGTCACCAGTGGATGCAACCGCTTGGCGCCGCGCTCGCCGCGGCGCCAAGCGGGTTCTAGCCGTTCGGTCGCGCGGCCAGCTTCTGGCAGATGCGGACGCCCTCCATGGCATCCGTGCTCCAGGAGTCGGCCCCGACGTAGTCGCACACGCGGCCGTCGATGATAGCCCCCCCGAGTACCACCGGCGGTAGGTAGCCTAGTTCCTCCTCGTGGGCGCGAATGAGCGCCACGGTGCGCTTCATGCTCTCGAAGGCCGCCAGGATCAGCCCCGAAAGGCACACGACGTCCGGCCGCGATCGCTTTGTCTCGGCGAGGAACCTCTCCGGCGGCACATCCACGCCAAGATCGATCACCGCGAAGCCGAATCCCCTGAGCGAGGTGGCGAACAGGTTCTTACCGATGTCGTGGATGTCCTTTGCCACCGTGCCGAGCAGGATGGTTCCGCAGGACCGCTCGGGCGCGGGAAGCTCGTGCGAGGGCATGGCTAGGTCGAGCACTTCTTTGAACAGCTCACCAGCCATGATCAGGCCGGAGATGAAGTACTCTTCGCGCTCGTAGCGCTCTCCCACCACTCGGAGTGCCTGCTGGCAAGTGTTGAGGATGGTGAGCGGCGTCTGTCCCTGGGCGACGAGGTCCGCGGTGAGCTCGAGCGTTCGGGTCTCGTCCAACTCGATGAGAGCAACGCGCAGCGCATCCAGTGTCGACAAAGTCCTCTCCCTCTCCCGTGACTATTCCGGTCCAAGACGCGCGCGCAGCCGGAATAGCTCCGCACGCAGAAGGAACCACCCCCAACTCACCGTGGTGCGGTCCTGTTCCTGGAAGACGTGCTCCAGGCAGAGCGCCAGCGCCCCCTCCGCTTCTCCGAGCACCTGCGCGCTCTCGGCGTCGAGCTTGACGGCGGTCAGTGTCAGCTCGCCTCTGGGGAATCTCCGCGCAGTGCCTGAATCGAGGAAGGCGTGAAGCGAGGTCAGTTGAAGCTGAGATTCGACCAACGGGCGTCGCGGGTCGTACGTGATGTACTCGGTGTGATACATCGCCGGCTCACCGTCCCAGAGCACGAGACGCCGCAGAAAGACCACCCTTGCGCCCAGCGGCACGCCGAGCATGGTGGCCACTCGGTCGTCCGCCTTGGTCATCTCGGCGGAGAGCAGGCGTATCTCCGCCGGCTCGTCGAGCCACTCGCCGGTGAGCGAGTTCAGCCTGAACATGGAGTCGCTCAAGTCGGGCGACCGCGCGAAAGTCCCGCGTCCCTTCTCACCCGCCACCAGCCCCTGGTTCTTGAGGATGTTGAGTGCTCTGCGGACGGTCATCGGGCTCACGCCGAATTCGCGGCAGAGTTCCGAACCGGATGGCAGGCGGCTGCCGGCGGGATATGTCCCAGACGTGATGCGGTCGGCCAACGCGGTGACGATGCGGTTGTAGGCCGTTGATTCCGCGTCACCCTCGGCGGCCGCAACTGCCTGGACCGCCTGGGCGCGGTTATCCAATCTAGGATTCAACTCTAGGATCTCGCCTGCGCGGGACTCAAGCGATTCGACCGGCGAGCGAGAGGGAGGGCACAGACCGAGAGGGCCGGAGGACATGGGCTTGAAAAGGAGATTGCCGCCTCCCCGTTGCCTCTCGTCCCCCGACGAACGTAGGGTAGTCCTTGTGCAGCCGACTTTGGATAATCCCGCCATCCAATCCGCTATCCTTTTCCCTGCGCCCACAATATCAGATTGTCTATACAGGTGGTTGCGTCCCCTGCCGCCGTCTTGTATAGTCACCGGCAAGGGACTGAGGCAGGGGCGTCATGTTCTGCCGCGGCGAGCGCGCAGACAAGTGGGAAGGGGCTCATCACTTCTTAGAGTCTTGCTCTAACGACGCCATCTTTCTCTTGGCTGGGATCGGATGACTCGAAAGGAGGCCTTATGGCCCACAAACTAGTAGAGGCCATGGCC
>PMIZ01000359.1 GCA_003157225.1 Actinomycetota bacterium
GCCACCCCTCCCCCGTGGCCACCCAATGTGAAGCTAGGTCGGATGATGAGAGGCAGCGGAAGACCGTCGCTGAGCGCGGCGCGGGCCTCGCGGACCGACTTGACTACGGCGCTGGCGGGGACGCGCAGGCCGATGGCGGCCATGGTCTCGCGGAACTCGTCGCGGGCCTCGGCCCGGTGGATAGCAGCGTAGTTGGCCCCGATGAGCTCGACACCGAATTTCTCGAGGGTGCCGTCCTCGGAAAGCGCGACCGCCAGGTTGAGTGCGGTCTGGCCGCCGAGGGTGGGCAGCAGGGCGTCCGGCCGCTCGATCTCGATGATCTTGGCCACCACTTCTGGCACTAGGGGCTCGATGTAGGTGCGGTGGNNATAGTCGAACTCGCAGGCCTGGCCTATGACGATAGGGCCGGAGCCGAGCAGGAGGATCTTGCGGATGTCGGTGCGGCGCGGCATGCGTCAGCCACTTCCTTTCGGCCTCTCTGGGCTCGATTAAAGGTCGGGGATTATCGTAGCGTATCTGCCGAGGAGTGGGAAGCGGGACGGGGCAACACGCGTGGAAGGCGGAGCAGAGCGGACTCTCAGCCGACGCCGACCGGCGCCAGACAACGCGACCACGGAGCCTCCGGTCACCACCGCAACGTGTGGCTGCGCGATTTGGCGCCCGCTTGATCCCTGCCAAGCACCGGGCCGCCGCAAGGCGCTACTGGTCGGCAAGCCCCGGACTGAGGTTGACGCGGTTACGACCGGCCGCCTTTGCCGCATACAGAGCGCTGTCGGCGGCGGCGATCAGGTGGTCGCCGGTCAGCCCGGCGCGCGGAAAGGACGCAACGCCGAATGAGGCGGTCACCGCGACCTGCGACGCGCCGCAGCAAATAGGCGCCGCCGCCATCGCCATGCGCAACTGCTCCGCGCGCTCAGCTGCCCTTTCTTCCGCCATTCTGGGCAGGACCAGCAGAAACTCCTCGCCGCCGTAGCGGCAGTAGATATCGCTGCCGCGCGCGTGCCGCTTCATCAGACCGCCGAAGACTCGCAGTACTTCGTCACCGGCGAGATGTCCATAGCGGTCATTGACCCCCTTGAAGTAGTCGAGATCGCCCATGATCACGCTGACCGGGTGCCCCTCGCGCACCGCCAGAACCAACTCGCGTTCGAGGGCTTCCTCGAGGTAGCGGCGGTTGTACAGGCCGGTCAGCGCGTCATGCGTCGACTGTTCGCGCAGCCTTTCCTGTAGGGCCCGTAGCTCACGCTCGGCGCTGGCTCGCTCGGAAATGTCCATGACCAGGCTGATCAGTGCCAGCCTGCCGCCGATTTCCATGGCGCTGCTGTGAATCTCAATGTCGATCACGGCGCCGTTCTTCCGCAACCCACGGAATGTGTAGTGAACCTGCTCCACCTCGCCGCTCACTCGCTCGCGGATTCTTTCCGCGACGAGCGGGATGTCATCCTCAGTCGCCACGTCGAGTGGCCCCAGTCTCCGGACTTCATCGGCGCTGTAGCCGAAGATCTCGTCGAACTTGGCGTTGGAGTAGCTGAACTTCCCATCCTCGATGATGACGATGCCGACCATGGACTGGCTCACCAGTCCATGGAACTTCGCCTCGGATTCGCGTAGGACTCTATTGATCTTCTCGTTCTCGCGCAGCACCGCTTCCAACTCCGCGGTGCGGCCCTGCACCTGCTCTTCCAGCAGGATCGCGGTCTGGAACAGGCTGAAGTCGGAAGCATGGACACTCGCTGCACGTTCGGCGCGTTCGACCAGCGCCCGGATGATCTTGTTGAGCCGAACGACCTCCGCAGCCGATCGCTCCAGGTCTGCGGCGGGGGGTGGCGCAGGCTCAACCACTGCCGATCTCCACGGGCGCGGCGCCGATCGCGATACCGGTGAGCGTCTGATTGACGTGCACGCCTCGGTACTGCTCGCCGTAGCTGTTGAATCCGATCACGTTGTTGTCTCGGAATACTGCGTCGACTCGATCGACCAGTCCTTGCTGGGCCATTTCCAGCTTGCGCAGAATACAGTCGCAGCCGATGACCAGCTGCGGTTGGCCGATCTCGGCCTGTATCCCGGCGAAGGCGTGCTCGAGATTACCCACCAGGTCATCACCGTGTGCCACGCGCAAGACCATCCCTTCCTCGATGGCGCAGAAGAAAGTCAGGCTACCGTCGGGGTTGACCTTCTGGATCGAGCGCACGTGGTTGTTGCCTCCGATCAGCACCACCACCGGCGACTCCGCAAAGCGCGTTGGGTCCAGACCCTCCACGTTCGTTCCGACCAGCCGAGCGTAGAGCTCGGCAGCCGGCCAGCCGTCGATCTCGCTGACGATCCGATGCCCGGCATCGGCCGCCGTGACCACGACATGCTGGTCCGTGGGAACAAAATGCTGGGTCATGAACACTCTGAAAGGCAAGGGCGTGAAGACCAGCACCAGCACGGCGCTGTCCGCGTGGAAGCGGCCCTCAAAGTATACGTAGGTCCTACCGAAATCCAGGCCGTCGCCCGCCGAACCGCCCACCAGCGGGAGCTTCCCCAAGGCATTCTGCAACGCGCTCGTGACCGGTTCCTCTCGTACGGACAGACCGTCGATGACCAGAAACGCGAAGGTGTTGTTGGCGTCGGCTCCAGGTTCCAGGCGTTCCAGCCCCTGCAGCAAACCCTGCACGAGGGACTGACCCTGGGCAAGTTCGAAGTGGTCCAGGTCAGCGAGAAGGCCGCTCGCGGCGCTGAAGCTGCCGGCAGGAAAACTCGCCCCGGAAATGCTGCGATCTCGGCAACCCGCGGGACCCATCTCGCCCGCCGTCGTGCAGCCGACGACTTGAACCCCTGCAAACAGGAGGCCCATTTCCTCGGCGAGCACCTCGAGATCGTACTCGCTGGAGCAGAAGAACATCACCAACGCCATGGCCGGCTGCGACACCATGGCATGAAACTCACGCGCCGCCTCGCGCGCGTCGGTCGCGCAAGACTGAGCCCTGCAGATGCGAGCACGGTGCTCCATGTTGAACTCCTCGTCCTGCCCGCGTTGTCCGGCTGGTTGCTATCTACCCGCGCAGTGGACTTCCTACTCCATGGGCCTTAGCTTCGATGGGGTCGCCCCGAGCTTCATCCCGCCTGCTGTCGCGGGCTCGGGAACACGCGGCACTCGATTCCGATCCTCGCGGCAGCCTGCGGCCAACACATTGTCGGCAGTTGCCAGCCCGGCGATGCCGGCCGAGACCATGATGCCGAGATGCAACGCGTCCAAGGTTGTTAGGGCTATCTCCGGATGGACGCCCAGCAGAGACTCCGCGGCAAGAAAGGCGTCCACGGTGTGAGGCACCAGCTGCAAATGCCCCGCCACGATGTCGCCCTCGAAAGTAGCCATGACCTTGCCCTTGGTCTCCGCATCGAGATCGTCCAGCCGGCAACGCCTGGCGACGAGCGCGCACATCTCTACCTTGGTCAAGAGGCTGATGCTGAGCGGGCAGCTATCGCGGATGTACCCCTCAACCTCTTCGGAGCCCTCCTCGGGCAGATACCATTTCGCGAGGGCACTCGTATCGAGGTAGGTCATGCCAACCTGGCTTGGCTATCCCGATCTTGCCGGATCAGCTCTTCGCTGCCCACGGACATCCGCCCTATGCTCGCGCGCAAATCAGCGTGGCTCGGAGCCTTTCGACAGGGATTCAAGCCAACGACCTTCGCGAGTGGACGGCCGTGGCGGGTGACGACGAACTCGCCCTCTCGGTCGACTATCTCCTCGAGGGAGGTGAGCGCCTCTCGCAATTGCCGGATCGACATCTGCCGCATTCCGCGCTCCTCCACAGTTCTCCCGCCGCCACCTGCTGCGTCAATGTGTCACACAGTGCACGGTTGTGCAACAAGCGGTTCAGTCTCCGAGATTGAGCTCCGGGTACAGTCTGTTCTCGCATTCCGGGCAGACGCTGTGGGTGAACGCCGCCTCCGAGCGCTGTTCGATATAGTCTTCGATCGCTTCCCAATACCCATACTCGTTCCGTATCTTCTTACATGAGGCGCACACCGGCAACAAACCCCGCAGTGTCTTCGTCTGGCTGATCGTACGCGCTAGATCGCTGTTCCTTCGCTCCAGAGAGCCCAGAGCCCTGATCAGCGCCAAGTGGCCTTCGATCGCCTCTTTCAACGCTTCAAGGACCTCTAGCTGCGAAGGCTCCAGGTGCTTGATCGTGACCCTGGTCATGGAGAGCAGGTCGGACATGGAGTCGATCATTGTCTGCCACACGTCAACGACGTTGGCAGGGATGTCTGGGTGCGGTGGCGCCGACTCCATGAGTCCAGCCTCAGATCAGCTCGGCCCGGCCAGCAAGCCCGCGACTTCGTCGGCCCACGCTCTGATGGCCTCCCAGTCGCGCACGTCGCGGCGAGGCTTCTTCTTGGGCGGATCCGCGCCGCCGAACAATGCGGTCGTGATCGGCGCGATAGAACGGTCTTTCATCAACGCCCGTTCGAATTGCTCCCGAGGCCTCACCCAGTTCTCGGGGCCTTCATTGATACGAGGCCCAAGCGCGAAGACCGCTATCAGCGGCCTGCGGTCGGACGGTAGCTTGGCGGCCCGTTTGAGCACCCTGTGGGCACCCGAAAGCCAGCGGCCGGAGTAGATTGGAGCCCCGACGACCAGCGCGCCGATGTCCTCAACGTCTCTCACCTCACGCGTCGGTCGCACCTCCGCGGCACATCCCCTCTCGCGCAACCTCGATCCGATGGCTTCGGCGACCTCTGCCGTCGAACCGTTCTTGGTGTCGAACGCCACGAGAAATCGGCCGTTCATTGGTCTCCCTCTCGGAACGGTCACTCCTCGCGAGCGCGAAGCTCAGGAAAGAACTTCTTCGCGCAATCGGGGCAGATGCCGTGGCTCACGTCGGCACGCGAGTGCTTGCGGATGTATACATCCACTTGTTCCCAGTAGCCCTGATCATCTCTTATCTTCTTGCAGTACGAGCAAAGCGGAAGGATACCGCGGAGCGCCTTGATCTCCGTCAAGGCTTCCTGCAGTTCCCTGATGAGCGCCTCGCGCTCTCTCTCGGCCCGCTTGGCCTCGCTGATGTCCCGGCAGACGGCCAAGATGTACTTCCTGCCGCCGAATACCGCTCCGTTCGCGCTGATCTCCACCTCGTAGAACGTGCCGTCTTTGCGGCGATGCCGGCTCACGAGTTTCTGGCCGGTAGTGTCCACCATCGCGAACATGGCCCGCACTTCCTCCTCGGAATGCGCAACTTCCCAATCCGAGACGGCAAGCGAGGACATCTCTTCCATCGAATACCCGAGCATGTGAGCGAACTGGAGGTTGGATTCCACGACCCTGCCCTCCACGTCCATGAGCACGATCCCGTCTCTGGACTGCTCGACCAGGAGGCGCCGGCGGGAGACTTCGTCTCGGAGTGCCTCTTCGGCCCGCAAGTGTTCGGTGACGTCGCGGAAGTGGGCGACGCCCCTGGAGGCCTTGCCCCCTCCGTCAGCGAGTGGCGAAATGGAGAGGTCGAACCAAGACGCGGGACCCTCCGCCGATGGGTAGGGGATGATTTGGGAGACGGCCTTCCCTGTGTCGAGGCTCAGTCTCAAAGGACATTCGGCGCAAGGCCCTTCGCGTGCCCTCAAGACTCGGTGGCATTTCTTGCCCACCAGGGGCATATGCTCCGAGTACCTGGCCTCCATCCACTTGTTGGCCCACTCGAAGTCGAAATCAAAGTCCAGAATGGCGACGCCATCCTGGATCGAGTCGAGCGCGTCAAGAAAGAGAGGCTGGCCCTCGTACTCACGGGGGTCGATCGCGGCCATCCTGGTCACTCCTCTGTGCGATCGTGGCGGCCCATTCGGCTACTCCGGCGCTTCGCGCGTTCCGATTGAAGTGCGAGCTTCAGTCTAGCACCGGGCTCGCCGGCACGCTGAGGCTCCCCTGAGATGACGGGTCAACTACGGTTGCGTCCCGGCAGGCCGTTCCGGTGGGCAGCCAGTTCCGGTCCGGCCCGTAATCACGAGGGCACGGGCCTCGGGTTGGCGATTTGTCGGCGTTTGGCCGACCTGCTGGGCGGGGATGTCGTCACCGACAGCGAATATGGCGTAGGAAGCACCTTCACACTCAATCTGCCTACGAATGGAGGGAGGTCCAGTGGCCACCAAGATACCGCTGATTAAGGGCAACGAGCAGAATCGCTATCTGGTCACCTTCCTCCTCCAGAAGCAAGACTACGAAGTGGTTGAGGCCTTCGATGGGCCCGAGGGAATCCGGCTCGCGGCCGTGGAACATGGGCGTGCCGGCGAGAGTTGGGTTGGTCCGCAGGGCCCGGGCGACGTCGTACCCGTCCATGCCCGGCAGTTGGATGTCGAGCAGCGCGAGCGCCGCCAAATATCCGTCACAACCCGCGCCCAGGGCTTTCTCGCAGTCGCCCGGCATGGCATGAGGAGGGTTGAGGGCTTCCTTCCCCCGGGCGATCGGAGAGGCGAGCCATGAAGCGAGTGCTGGTCGTCGACGATCACGAGGAGAACCTCTATCTGCTTCAGGTGCTCCTGGAGAACAATGGAAGCACCGTGGAACTGGCACGCAACGGGGCTGAAGCCCTCGAGAAGGCCCGCAAGAATCCCCCCGATCTGATCGTCTCCGACATCTTGATGCCGGTGATGGATGGCTTCACACTCTGCGAGAACTTGAAGGCGGACGAGCTCCTCAGCCGCATTCCCTTCGTCTTCTACACGGCCACCTACACTGATCCCATGGACGAGCAACTGGCGCTCAGCCTGGGCGCCGATGCCTTCATCACCAGGCCCGCCGAACCCGAGGACTTCCTCGCCACGATCTTCGCTGTGCTCGCCAAGGCCGAGGCTGGCGGGCCGGTCTCGCTGGCCGAGCCGGAGGATGAGGATGGGACCATCCTCAAGCAGTACAACGAGGTCCTGATCCGCAAGTTGGAGCGGAAGATGCTGCAGCTGGAGGAAGCCAACCAGGCACTGGAGCGCGAGGCCGCCGAGCGTCGCGGCGCTGAAGAGACGCTGCGGCTCGTACGATACTCGGTGGATCACGTAGCCGACTCGGTATTCTGCACCGACTCGCAGGGACGCATCGTGTTCGCCGGTGAGTCCACCGGCAAGACCCTGGGCTACAAGCCGGACGAGCTCTTGGCCCTGACCCTCTTCGATCTGGACCCGACCCTCTCCCCCGACCTGTGGGCCCGAACCTGGCAAAGGCTCAAAGAGGAGGGCGGCTTCGCGTTTGAGACCGTGCATCGCACCAAGGCGGGCAAGAACTTCCCCGTGGACGTGAGCGAGAACTACGTCGCGTTCGAAGACAAGGAGCTCAACTTCGTCTTCGCCCGCGACATCAGCGACGGTCTGCGCACCGAGACCGCGCTTCGCCGCCAACTGGCGCTGGACGAGATCGTCCAAGACGTTCTTTCCCAGATCGTCAGTGTGGCGGCTGCCGAGCTGGATGGCGTCATCCAGAACGCCCTCGAGCCGATCGCGGCCTTCATGGGAGTCGATTCCGCGATCATCTTCCAGGTCACGGAGGACATCACTCGTTGGAGCGCTACGTACGGATGGGCCGCCCCCGGCATCCAGAGCCTGCGTCAGAGGCTCCAGGATATTCCCATGGGAACGCTCGCCTGGGCCGAAGGCGAGCTTCTCGCGGGCCACACGGTGGTCCTTCGCTCGTCGAGGGACCTGCCCCCTGAGGCGGATAGCCTGCGCGAGCTGTGGCGTGAACAAGGCGTTCGGTCGGCGCTCATGGTGCCGCTGCGCGGCCGGGGCGCCCAGGTCAAGGGTAGTCTCGCGCTCTTCGCCGTCGCGAGCGAGCTCGCTTGGGACTATCCCATGGTCCGGCAGGCAGAGCAGGCCGGGGAGGGCTTTGCGAGCGCCCTCTCACGGAAGACTGTCGAAGAGTCTCTCCGCACCAGCGACGAACGGCTGCGCCAGTCCCAGAAGATGGAAGCCATCGGTCAACTTGCCGGCGGCATCGCTCACGACTTCAACAACCTCCTTACCGCCATAATCGGGTACAGCGATCTGCTGATCACTTCGTCTGACCCCATGCAAACTCCACCGGACCTCGTGCGCAGCGTTCAGGAGATCCGCAAGGCGGCGCAACGGGCTGCCGAACTCACCGCACAGATTCTCGCGTTCTCCAGGCGCCAGGCTTTGAGGCCCCAGGTGATCTCACTCAACGACGCCATCGATGAGATCCGCTCGCTTGTACAACGAACGCTTGGCGAGGACATAGAGATCATCTTTGATCTCGACCCGGAAGTGGGCACGTGCGAGGTTGATCCGCACCAATTGGTCAGCGTGTTGATGAATCTGGCGGTCAACGCACGGGACGCCATGCCCCGTGGCGGCCGGCTCACTGTGCAAACGGCAAACGCGGAGCTGGACGAGGAGCACTGCTGCAGGCAGGACGATTGCCCTCCCGGCAGCTACGTCGTGCTCGCGGTGACGGACACGGGATCTGGCATGGACAAGCAGACGCAGACCCGCATCTTCGAGCCGTTCTTCACCACCAAGGAGCCCGGTCGCGGGACCGGGCTCGGACTCTCCACCGTGCACGGAATCGTCAAGCAGAGCGGCGGCGGCGTCTTCGTCTACAGCGAGCAGGGCAAAGGCACCACTTTCAAGATCTACCTGCCCCGTTCGGAAAAGGCCGCGCGACCAGCCGTCGCGCCACCCGCCCACGGCCGAGTCTCGGATGGCGGGGAGGCCATACTCGTGGTCGAGAACGAGGAGGCGTTGCGCTTTCTGCTAAGGCGAGCGCTGGAAGCGGCGCACTACAAGGTCCTCATTGCGGCAGACGCGGACGAAGCACTGGCAATGCTCCACGGTCAGGATCCCATCGATCTACTGCTCACCGATCTGACGCTGCCGGGTGACGTGCAGGGCAACACTCTGTCCCGGGAGGCGCTGGCCTGCCGCCCAGGTCTGGCGGTGGTCTACATGTCCGGATACTCGCGCAGTGCCGTCGCCCAAGACGCGGGGATCCACAACGACGTCGGCTTCTTGGAGAAACCGTTCACCACCGGGACGCTTGCACGAAAGGTCCGCGAAGCGCTTGAGGCTCGGCCCCTCGCGCCGACGGAGTAGGCCTATCCTGTCACAGCCCGGAAGACCCTAGTAGCGCCTCGACTCGCCCCTCCAGGTCGGTCATGGAGAAGGGCTTCCTTAGGAACTCCATGCCGGGACCGATCACTCCATGGTCGAGTATCGTTTCATCGGCGTAGCCGGACATGAACATCACCTTCAGATCGGGCATACGGCTGCGAAGAAGCTCCACCAGGACGGTCCCGCTCATCTCCGGCATGACCACGTCGGTCAGAAGGAGGTCCGGTTTCACGCGGCCCTCCTCGATCATCCTCAGCGCTTCACGTCCGTTGCCGGCCTCCTTTACCGAGAACCCTAGCTTCTCCAGCATCATAACCACGAGCCCGCGCAGCGCGGGTTCGTCCTCGACGACCAGGACGACCCTGCTCTCGGCTGCCGCCCGGTCGGCGTCGTCGTTGCCACGACTCAGCGAGACCTCGACACGCGGGAGCAAGATAGTGAAAGTGGTACCTTTTCCGACCACGCTCTCGACCCGGATGGTCCCGCCCGATTGATGCACGATGCCATAGACGGTAGACAGACCCAGGCCCGTCCGCTTCCCTTCCCCTTTCGCACTGAAGAACGGCTCGAAGACTCGACGCGCGGTCTCCGGTCCCATGCCCTCGCCCGTGTCGCTCACGGCGATCATGATGTAGGGGCCTGGAGCGAGGTTCTGGTCGCCCTCAGCGATCGCCGCGTCGATGTCTGCCCAGGAGACCTCGATGGTCAGCTTGCCGCCCAGCGGCATGGCGTCACGGGCGTTCCCGGCGAGGTTGACCAGCACCTGCTCGATCTGAGACCCGTCGGCCGTGACCATCGCCGGATGCGGCGCAGGAATGGTCTCCAGTTGTACATTCTCGCCGATGAGTCTCCGAAGCATCCGCTCCATGTCGGCCACAAGGTTGTTAAGGTCCAGAACGTCGGGCCGAAGGGTCTGCTTTCTGCTGAAGGCGAGCAACTGACGGGTCAGTTCTATGGCCCGGTCGGCGTGGGTCTCGATCTGGGCCAACCCGCTCGTGAGACCCTCATTCTGCCCGGCCGCGAGTCTCATCAGCTCACAGTAGCCCTTCATGACCATCATGATGTTGTTGAAATCGTGAGCTATTCCGCCGGCCAGTTGCCCGACCGACTCCATCCGCTGAGCCTGTACAAGCTGCTCATGCAGCTCCGCACGCTCCGCCTCGGCCTGGTGGCGCTCGGTAACATCCGCAAAGGACAGGACGATTCGGCGTACCCCTCCCTCTGCGTCGAGCTCGGGTAGGGCACTCGCCAGCACCCACGCCCTATCCCCCGAGGCGGGACGAGTCACTCCGAGCAGCAGGCGTCGCACCGGTCGGCCGGTCGCGAGCGCCCGGCTGACCGGATGCTCCTCCAGCGGCAATGGTGTGCCGTCTTCTCGACAAAATGACCAGAGGGGGTCAGCTATCCGCCTGCCCCTGATCTGGTCCGCGGACAAGCCCAGCAACCGGCATGCAGTCTCGTTGGCGAAGAGCACGCTGGTGTCGGCGCCGTGAACGATCACGGCAAACTCCACATACTCCAGCGGAAACGCCCCGAGGCTCTCAGGTCGCTCTAGTGTCGGCATCCTACTCATACCTCCCGTTCAATGCTTGTCCCCGCTCAAGACGCTAGGACTGCTTTGAGCCTATCGCTCAGGTCCGCCATGGAAAAGGGCGTCCGCACAAAACTGACGGCCGGGCCGGAGGGCATGTTGACTCTCCGTTGGGGATGTCCCCGCCATGTTCATGCTCCTGCCGGCGTCCCTGAAGGGCAACGGAGTCTAAGGACCCGACCCATGGGATAGTTATACGCCCTCCCAGCGTTTTGTCTAGCTCCGGCCAGGTCAGCCAGTCGATCCCCGCGGGCTCGACTGGCGTGTGAGCGCCGCGGGCCGAGCAGGTGCTTGGAACTATCTACAACTTGGCCGGCAGCGAACTTGCGTAGGCCGCGCCGCGTTCGATCCATCGGCGCAGATCGGCGTCTGACTCCACTCCTTGGGGGTCCACGAAAAGCCAGCCCTTCATGGGTCTACCGGTGAAGTCCATCGGTCGGGCATGTGGTTGGACGAGCAATGCCTCGTGCGCCTCTGGCGGAACTCGGATCATGAGGTCTTCTTTGGCGACGCCCACGGCCATGTTGCCATTGATGAGAAAGGCGATGCCCCCGAACATGAGCTTCTCTCTGACGTCCGTCCGAGCAGCAAGCATCTCCCGGATGCGCTCAGCTAGACCCTCGTCGTACGCCATGGCTCCTCACTCTCTTGGCAGTCACAGGTCTTCCGGCAGCAGGCCGCTGTGCTTGGCGATGCGGGCCAGCATCTGCGGACCGATCTCACGCGACTCGTGGAACGCGAATACAAGGTTCGGCCAGCCTGGACGGATGAGAACCCGGTGAGAACCAGTCTGCCGCTCAACCTGCCAGCCGATGTGCATAAGAGCGGCCAGCAGGTGGTCCGCGTGGGTGCTAGGCCACTCTCTCACTCGCCACAGAAGGAGATCTCGAGAAACTCACGCGCGGCTTCGTCGTGCTCGAGACGGTCGGCGATCACGCGCAGAGCAAGAGCCTGCACGCGAGCGATGGCCTCTTCCTGACTATCGCCGTAGGCGCAAACGCCGGGCAGATCCGCCACTTCCGCTATCCAGCGCCCGTCGGTCTCACATTCAAGTTCGATCCGAAACACCACCGGCATCGTTCACTCCCTTTCGCGAAATCAGGCGTAGACAATCACAAACAGGCGTCTGACGGGGAAGGATACGTGTCCTCAGACTCTTCGCTTCGGCTCACAAGCTCCTTCCCCGTACCTAGGACCTACCAGATACTGAGTCAACCGGAGAGCATCAAGGTCTCGGGGCCGGCGCCAACCCCACGGCCTCTTTCATGGCGGGGATGATGGTCTGGTGGAGCTGGGCCTCATGATAGCCGTCCCAGGGGTCGCCCTTGAGCCGGCTCAGCCGCGCCGCGATGTTCTTGACGGTGAAGGAATCGGGCCGGATTCGGCCCTTCAGCTCCTCCCAGTGTAGCGGCACCGACACGGTCGCGTGTTCCTTCGCCCGGGTGGAGTAGGGCGCAATCGAGGTGGCGCCCCGGGTGTTGCGGACGTAGTCCACGTAGATCTTGCCGGTCCGTTTCGCCTTGCGCATGTTCGCCGTGTAGCGATCCGGGGCGCTGGCGACGAAAGCATCCGCCATGGCCTTGCAGAAGTCCCGCACCACTGGCCACTCTTCCCGGGGAGTGATGGGCGCAACCACATGAAGACCCTTGCCCCCCGTCGTCTTGACGAAGCTCCGCAGTCCCAGCTCCTCCAGCACGTCGTGCATCAGGCGAGCCGCACCTGCTAGTGTCTTCCATTCCACTGCAGAGTCCGGATCGAAGTCGAAGACAAGCATGTCCGGGCGCTCGATGTCCGGCCACGTGGCCCCCCAGACATGGACCTCGAGGACGCCCATCTGGGCAAGCGCGGTCAGACTGCCGGGCTCAGTGATGGTCAGGTAAGGTTGCGGGCCTTCGGATTCCACGATGCTCACCACTTCGAAGGGCCCTTTGAAATCGGCGGCGGGATGCTTGTGGAAGAAACACGCTCCGGCTGGGCCTTTCGCCTGGCGAACGGCCGCCAAAGTGCCCGCCACCTTCTGCGCGCCCTCCACCCCTTCCGGGCACCGCAGCATAGCGATGGGACGGCCAAGCACATAGGGAAGCATCCACGGGGCCACCCGCTCGTAGTGTTCGGCAAGCTCCCGCTTGGTGATGCCGTCGGCGGGCCAGAAGACCCTTTCGGGATGGGTCAGAGTCACGGGCTCGGAACCCGCGCCGCTCTTGCCGCGGGAGGCAGGCCCAGATTGCGCGGGGGCCGACGGCGCCGCGCGCGCCGGCTCGCCGGTGCTCGCGGGCGGCACGGCCGGCTTCTCCTCGGTCACCTCGGCGGCCGATTTGTCCTCGCGGAGCCCCTTGAAGCTGGGGTGTCGAAGGCCGCCCTCTCTCGTCCATTCGGCGAAGGCGACCTGAGCCACCAGTTGGGGCTTCACCCAGTGGGGGTGTTTGGGAGCTCGAGCCAGCGCGGAATCGAAAGGAGGCTTGTCTATCTCCATTTCGCGCAGCCGTTGGCCGAGGCTCTGCAGGAGCCGGTCGTTGAACCCGGTGCCTACCTTGCCCACGTATCGCAGGGCCCCGTCTCTGTGCATTCCCAGCAGCAGGGCCCCGTCTCTGTGCATTCCCAGCAGCAGGGCCCCGAACCCGATCCTTGCTCCCGCCGGGTCGGTGAACCCCCCAATGACGAACTCCTGCTCCTGGGAGCACTTGGCCTTCTGCCACTCCGACCCTCGCACTCCGGCACGGTAGCGCGTGCCCGTCCTTTTGCTCACCATGCCCTCGAGCCCAAGCTGGCAGGCCTGTTGCAGGAACGCCTTACCTTCCCCGACGATGTGCTCCGAGAACTGGATGCGCGACGCCGACGGCCCGCCCGGCTGCCTCGCGAGCAAATGCTTCAGCAACTCCTTGCGCGCCTCGATAGGGCTGTCGAGTAGCTCATAGCCGTTGAGGTACAGCAGGTCGAAGACGTAGTAGAGCAGCCGGCCGCCGGCCCCGGGCCCGGCGCCGGCTCCGTTGAGGCCTCCGGCGGCCGGGGCACTTTCTACCCCGTCGGGGAGGCTATCTGACGCTGCTCGGTCGCGTCGCGGGTATCTTCCCGATCGGTCGGTTCCGAGCACATCTTGCAGCGCCTGGAAACTGGTGGCGCCGTCGGGCATCTGTACCACCACTTCCCCGTCGAGCATGGCGGTCTGCACGGGCAAACGGGCGAGTTCGTCGGCAACCAGCCGAAAATGCTCGGTCCAGTCCTTGTCGTTCCGCGAGAACATCTCTACGTGCCCGTCCTCGATCCGGCTCAGAGCCCGGTATCCGTCGAACTTGATCTCGTGCAGCCAGACATCTCCCTCCGGGGGGGCCTTCACGAGCGTGGCCAGCTCCGGCTGCACGAATCGCGGCATCTCCCCCACCTGCCGCGCCCCGGGCAACGCCCAGGGATCCAACACGCTGGCCTGACCCTCGGCTGTGATCTCGTCGATGGTGCGGCCGCTCGCCACCGAACGCTCCTCATCGCGGAGAATGGCCTGGCCGTCTCCGTCGACCGCGTATTCGTCCCGATGTTTGATGAGGAGCCAGTCCTCCTTGTTCTCCTGACCGGGACGCGGCTTCATGCGGACAAGCACCCAGCTCCCTTTCAGCTTCTCGCCGTGAAGCGTGAACTTGAGATCGCCCTTCTCGAGTCCCTGCTGTGGTTCCCCTTCCGGTTCCCAGGTGCCGCGGTCCCACAGCTCGACCGTGCCGCCACCGTACTCCCCTTGGGGGATGGTTCCTTCGAAGCTGCCGTACTCCAACGGGTGGTCCTCTACCCGGGCGGCCAGGTGTCGGTCGTGAGGATCGAGCGACGGCCCTTTGGGCACGGCCCAGGAGAGAAGTCGACCGTCCAGCTCCAGCCGGAAATCGTAGTGCAGGCGGCGAGCGGCATGCTTCTGGATGACATAGAGCAGGCCCGGCGCCGTCCCTGGTTCCGTTTGGTTTCCGCCAGCGGGCTCGGGGGTCTTGTCGAAGTGCCGCTTCTGTTGGTATTCCTCGAGCGCCACGGGTCTCGTCACCCGATTCCCCGCGCCGTGCCACCGGCGGGCTTTGATCCGGCAGCCTCACCGGGAGCCGCCGCGGCCTTTTGCTGCTCCATGCTGCGCCGTAGTAACGACATGATGTCGACCACTTTGCCCTCGCGGGCCTCGTGTCGGGGCGCCTCGGGCGCTTCGGTCAACTCCCCTGTCTTGACCTTCTGGTCGATGAGCTTCAGCAGGTCTTCACGGTAGGCGTCGTGGTATTGCTCGGGCTGCCACACTGTCACCATCGCCCCCACCAGCTGCTCGGCCATCTTCAGCTCCTGCTCGTTTACCACCTGGTCTTCTCCGGGCAGAGCCAGCTCCGAAGCATCGCGCAGTTGGTAGGGCCACCTAAGGGTGTAGGCGAGGAGGGCGGGCCCGTCGGCAACCACGGCGCACAGATGCTGCCGCTCGTGGATGACGATCTTGGCGACTCCGACCTTGCCCGTGCGCTGCATCACGTCCCGGAGCAGCGCGTAGGCTTTGCGCCCGGCCTTGCTCGGCTCGGTGTAGTACGGCGTGTCGTAGTAGGCGATGTCGATCTCGGAGCCGTCGACGAAATGCATGATGTCGATGGTCTGGGTGGCCTCCACGTTGGCCGCCTCGAGATCGGCAGCACCGATGACAACGTAGCGGTCCTTCTCGTACTCGTAGCCCTTGACCACCTCTTCAAGCGGAACCTCGTGGCCCTGCTCGTCCACCCGTTTGTTGTGGACCCGGCTGAGGTCGTCCTTGTGAAGCAGGTGGAACGCGATCACCCCCCGTGAGTCCTTGGCCGGGTAGAGCGACACGGGGATGGTCACCAGACCGAAGCTGATGGCCCCCTTCCACAACGCGCGCGCCATGAGCATCCTCCCCTTGCTAGACGGAGTACACACCACCCGCTTGAAGCCGGGAGGCCACGATCTCGGCGATCCGGGACGCCACCCGAGCGGGTGGCGCCAAAGCACCTTCATTCTTGTAGCGGATGAATCGCTCCACGCTGGGGAAATCGTCCACGGAGGCGCTCCGAACGGTCGCCTGCATCTCGGTGTCCATGATCCCGGGATTGACGCTGAGCATGCTGATCGGATGGGTCCGGGCCCCTTGCTCGAGCGCCGCGGCGCGCACGAAGTTCTCGAGCGCGGCCTTTGTGGCGCAGTACAGCGACCAGCCGGCTATGCCCCGCGCGGCGGCGCCGCTCGACACATTGACGAAGGCCTTGGGACAATCGTGGTCCTGAAAGGCCGCGACGAAAGCGCGGGCAAACAGGATGGCCGAGGCCACGTTCACATTGACGTGCTCGGTGATGGCCTCGAGCGACGACCGCTCCACCGGTCCGACCGGCTCGACCACGGCGGCATTGTTGAAGGCGACCACTTCGCTCACCGGTGACGCCGCCAGCCGGCCTAGCGTCTCGCCGAGCACCGCGGCCGCCTCCCGCGGACAAGCCAGGTCCACCGCTTGGCTAAAGGAGTGCGGCGCCGACCGCGAGAACTCCGCCACGGTCCAACCTCTCGCCAGGTATAGGTCGCAGAGCGCCGCTCCCAGCCCCTGCGAACCCCCGGTGACGATCGCCAACCTCACTTCATGTCCCTTGCGCCGGCAGTAGTCCGTCGATCGCCTGGATGCGGTGGACGTGCCGTCCGCCCTCGAAGGGCGTAGACAGCCACACGTCGACGAGGCGAAGGGCGAGGTCCTCGGGCATCATCCGCGCGCCCAGCGATAGCATGTTCGCGTCGTTGTGCGCCCGGCCAAGCCGCGCCGATTCCTCGTTCCAGCACAGCGCGCAGCGTACTCCGCGGTGATGATTGGCCGCCATGGCCTCGCCGTTGCCCGAGCCGCC
>PMIZ01000407.1 GCA_003157225.1 Actinomycetota bacterium
GATCAGGCGATGATCCGACCCGACCATGCCGGCATCAGTGTCGGCGACCTGGGAGCATCCATCGCATGGTACCGAGACATGCTCGGCTTTGAGTTGCTTCGCGTGGTCGATGTACCCGAGGACACCGGAAGAGTGGCGCTGATAGGCCAGGGGGACTTCATCCTCGAACTCTTCTGCCTGCCCGACGCGACCCCGCTACCGGAAGAGCGCCGTCACCCGGCGACCGACCTGCGGACGCAGGGCATCAAGCACGTCGCCTACGCCGTCCAGGACATCGACGGCTTCATGGCTGAACTGAAGGCGAAGGACGTGGACGTGGTATGGGATGTAGTCGTGCACGATGGGGACAAATGCGCGTTCGTTCGTGACAATTCCGGCAACCTGGTGGAGTTCGTCGAGCGTCGGTGAGACCCACGGCCTCCGTGGCGCCCAAGGTTCCTTCGCACCTGACTGCAAGCCGAAGGACACCAAGGAAAAAGCCCCCGGCCGGCATTCGCCGCCCGGGGGCTTTCCTTTCTTCATCGGCCCCGACGCCATCGCGCCCGGAGGCTAGACGTTCTAGACGTTTTCCTGCTGGTGCGGCGGCACGAAGCCGTACTCCTCGCTGCGGAAGACCTCTTCGGTCAACTCCTCGTCCTTGGTCTTGTAGACCTTGCAGAGCAAGCAGGTGAGGTCCGGCGAGCCGTACATCGGATCGAGATGGTCGTTGCTCGTGAGGACGTTGGGGTTGGAGATGAACACCCCGTGGTAGCCCTCGGACGGCTCCTCAGGGTAGAAGCAGTTGGCGGTGGCCATGAGCACGCCCTTCTTGATGCCCGGGAACGTGCGTAGCTTCTGCCGGATCCTGCCTCGGGGTGATTCGATCCAGACGATGTCGCCATCCTCGACGCCATACAGTTTCGCCGTCTCCGGATGGAGTTGGCAGGTGGGGAACTCCATGAAGCTCCGCAGCCAGGGGATGTTGCGGTACTGCCCGAGGAAGTAGAAGGGCTGGCGATAGCCGCTGCTCATCACGAGCGGGTATTCCTTGTAGAGATCCGGGGTCGAGACGGGGCTTTCGCCCGGCTCGGTGAAGACCGGCAGCGGATCGTATCCCAGGGACTCCAGATGGTTCGAATGGAACTCGAACTTGCCCGAGGGAGTGGGGAAGCCGCCTCCTTCTTTCCAGAAGTCGGTCTTGTACTTGTAGTACACCTGGTCGGGGCCCCAGCAGCCGCTGACCAACTTCTCGCTGAAGTCTTTCCACTTGAGCGGGCCACCATCGGGACCTTTTCCGCGCCTGAGCTGATAGTCGAGCATGTCGTTGTCGTTGTCCCACCACTTGTCGGGAACGACCCGCTTGCCGATCTCGTTGAAGATCCAGGCGTCAGACTTGGCTTCGCCAGGGGGTTCGACGATCTTGTTGTGGGCTTCGATCATGAAGCGCGGGTGCATGTCGTAGACGTCGTCCAACTCCAGCCAATGAGCGGCCGGCAGCACGATGTCGGCCGCCTCGGCCATCGGGCCCATGAAGAGGTCGGTATGCGACATGAACTCGACCTTCTCGATGGCCGCCACGACCTCTTTGGTGTTTGCCATGTGCACGATCTGCTGACCGCCGACGCTGAACCACACCCTGATGGGCGCTTCGCCGGCGAGGAGCTTCTTGACCATGGTGTCGGGGTTGCACGTACGGGTGGCGCCCATCTTGAACCTGTCGCCGCCGATGATCTTGCTCTTCATCTCGTCGGTGATAGGCAGCTCGAGGTTGAAGTCCTCGATAAGCCCGGTGTCGGGCAAGACCCAGCTGACCATGCTGCCTGGGCGCTCGATGTTGCCGGTGAGACCCATTAGGCAGGTGATGGCCCTTATGGTGTGACCACAGTTGGCCTGCCGCTCGAGCGAGCTGCCGACCTGGATAGTGCCCGGCGTATCGATGGCATACATGCGGGCGGCCGTGATGACATCCTCTTTGGGTATCCAGCAGATATTCGAGACTTTCTCGGGCGTCCATTCCTTGGCGCGCTCGCGCAGCTCGTCAAAGCCGAAGGTCCAGTTGTCGACGAATTCCTTGTCCCAGAGTTCTTCTTCGAAGATCACGTTCATCATGCCCAAGGCCAGGGCGCAGTCGGTGCCCGGCCGGGGCTGGATCCAGAGGTTGGCGCGGGTCGCGTAGGCGCTCGCGCGCGGGTCGATGATGATGAGGTTCTTGACGTAGTCGAGCGACCTCATGTACCAGTAGCACATCTCGGAGTCTGCACTACTGATCTCCAGCTGCTTGGCCCACATGATCTGGGTCTTGGGGAACTCGCCGCCCCAGCCATGGTAGTCGCAGTAGAGCCGGCCATACCCGGTCACCAGGGCGTACAGGCCGAGGCGCGGGCTGTGGCAGACGTAGCCGGGGGTGATGGCGTTGCCGGTACCGAGGGACCGCGCCATGCGCATGGTGTAGCGGTTATAGCCGCGCCCTGTGCCTTGGGAGATGGCGATGCTCTGCGGTCCGGGGTCTTTGATCGCCGCTTTCATCTTGTCTGCGATCGTATCGAGGGCCTCGTCCCAACTGATCCGCTGCCACTTGCCGTGGCCTTTGGGACCGATCTGCTTCATGGGGTACTTGAGGCGGTATGGGTTATCGATGTGCTGGATGCTCGAGAGGCCTTTGGAGCACATCGTGCCGCCGGTGAGCGAGTCCGGGTTGCCCTCGATGTGGACGATGACCCCGTCTTCCTTCGTCACCTTCACGCCACAACCGCCATGGCAGCTCTTGCACGTGGAATATACGACTTCTCTATTTGCCATCAGTATCTCCTTGAGCGCATACCCTGCGCCTAGTACGCGTGAGCTTTGGGAAGAAGGGGCCTGTAGATGCCGACTTTGAGTACCCCGTATTTCAGCGAGAATGCTCCTATGGTGTGGCAGCAGATCGCGACTACCAGCAGGCCTGTGGTGGACTCGCCGGTGAAGTAACTCACCACCGAGAGCACGAACGGAACGACGATACCCAGGAGCACGATGCCCAGCCAGAATACCCAGGCCACGTGCCCGCGGATCAGTTCCTTCACCGACAACTCGCCGGTGGTCGACTGGTAGCTGGCATTCACCAGGTAGGTGATGATCAGGAAGGCGTTGGCGATGAGCAGGACGCGTGTCGCCGACTCGGCGGTGGCAACGACCGTTTGGCCGGTGACCAGTCCCACGCCCATGATCAAAGCCATGCCGTCCGCTATCCCCATGATCAGGAACACGAACGGCAGCAGGCCGGTGTTCCAGAAGGGGACGCTCTTGCAGAAGCTCATGGCAAATCCGCAGTAGACCGCGGTTATCACGCAGAAGACCCCGGCCAAGACCATGAACACCCAGTTGGCGGCGTTGATGCCCCCGCCGGTGACCGTTCCGTAGCCGACGAGACCTTGCAGCACCAACTGAACCGCCCCGAATCCCAGGAAGACCATGGTGGAGACGATGCCGCGCGCGAACCACGAAGTCTTCCAGGCGTTGCTAAACGGCGGGAAGCTTCTCCAGAAACGCCAGGGCTTTCCGAGGTAGAGGAAGTGCAGGGGCAGCTTGAAGATCGCGATGCCGATCCAGCCGAAGAGCCCACCCCAGAAGGCGGCGAGCGGATGCGAATGGGAAAAGAAGAGCGCTACCAGGTAGAGACCGGTACCCAAGGCTGAAAAGACCTCCGCCAGCCAGACGAGGAGCCCTTTGCCCTCGATCCATTCGGCCTGAGCCATGGGCTTGACCATCCACTCATGGGTGACCATCCATTGGCGGGCTGTTCTTGCATTCATTGTCTCAGCTCCCCTAGTCGGCGTTCTTCTTGGCGAGTTTTGGCTTCGACGGCTCGTACACCGTGCTCAAGTGCTGGATGTGGCTGCCCGTCTGGGCCTCCACGGGAGCTTTGTTCGACGGGTTCTCGCCGAGCTTGTAGTCGATGTAGTACACCGACGGCTCGGTCCCGTACTCGGCGTGCAGCACGAACCCGTTCTTATCCTTGATCAGCTTGGACACGTTGCTGTTCGGGTCCTCCAGATCGCCGAACGTCAAGGCGCGTGCTTGGCAGATGTTCACGCACGCGGGGGTTGCGTCGCGGTCGATGCCCGGCGTGAGCCCCTTCTCGCGGCCGGCGTCGATGCGCTCCATGCAGAAGTTGCACTTCTCGGTGGTGCCCACTTGGTGCGGGTAGATCTTCTTGCCCTTTTTCTCGAACTGGGTCTGGGCGTGCTCGGGGAAGTAGTTGGGGTTTCTCTTCTTGGAAAGGTAGGTGCGGTTCTGATAAGGGCAGGCGACGACGCAGTACCGGCAGCCGAAGCACTTGTTGGAATCAATAGCGACGATCCCATCCTCGCGCTTGTGCGACGCTTCGGTCGGGCAGGCATCGACACAGGGAGCTTCTTTGCACTGATTGCACCGCACCGGGTACGTGGACACATCGACGTTGAAGCCGTCATCCGTCTCAAGGGCGATCAGTCTCGGCCAGGTCACGCGTAGCGGCAAGAAATGTTCGATCCTGCACGCTGCTACGCATGCGTGGCAGCGGGTGCATTTTGCGAGGTTGATCACCATTCCCAATCTCATGACAGGACTCTCCCTTCTGTGCCCCCGCATTCCTTCACTATTGCCATCAGGCACCCCCTTCATCGGAGCCGGCTACCAGCGTGCGCTTCGCTTCTCGATGCCGCACCAGCTCCGCCAAGCGGACAGTCACGATATCGAGATATTGTGCAGTAATATTGCCCTATCGTAAACCAGGAACCTCTCATTTGCAAGACGTCGAAATGCCCGGTTTGCACCATTTTCGCGACTTCTTCAGAGTGACGCGAAGCCCTGGCCTCCTAGCGCCCACCTACCGATGATCTCCATGAGGTGGAAGCGGCCTACGAAGCACGCGGCGCCGTGGAAGCCGATCTCTTCTTGTCGGCAAAGAAGGGATCGATGGTGCCGACCGCTAGTTCATCGTCCAGGTAACCATTCATCGACGCACCCGGATGTAGCAGGCAGCGGAGCGCGGGTGTATGAGCTCGCTGCACCGCTTGACACAGCGCTCCATGACCTCCCGCACAGCCGCCGTTTCGTCGCCTTTGGTAGTCACCGCTCGCTCTCCTCCAACTATTCGCTGATGGTATTTAACCGGGCATATAAAAAGGCTGTTGCATAGCTCGGCTGCATGCTAATGTGGTGACCGTTGATAGGCCGGGGTTGTAGAACATTCGGGGTCGTGTGATCCGCTCTAGGGATGGGGATGGCATGAGCCAGGCACTGGTTACGGGACTGAACGGGCTCTCATACGCATTCATCCTCTTTCTGCTGGCCGCTGGCTTCTCCCTCACCTTCGGTGTCATGGGGGTCCTGAACCTCGCCCACGGGGCTCTATACATGCTGGGCGCGTATGTCGGATGGCAGATAGTCGACTCGTTCCATGTCTTCTGGCTGGGCATCGTCGTCGCGGCGGCGGCCC
>PMIZ01000272.1 GCA_003157225.1 Actinomycetota bacterium
TGGGCCAGGTGGTGCTCAACCTGCTGCAGAACGGCCTCGACGCGATGAGCGGGCTCGAGCGCAAGGCCCGGCGCCTCTCGATACGGACGGGGACTGGACCTCACGCCGCCTTTGTGGAGGTGCGTGACACCGGCTGCGGCATCCCACGAGAGGACATCCCGCGTATGTTCACCCCGTTCTTCACGACGAAAGGGGAATTTGCCGCCGCCGATTCGCCTCAAGCGCGGGTCAAGGGAGTGGGCCTGAGCCTTTCGGTCTGCCGCAGCACGGTGTCGGAATCGGGGGGCAGGATCGAGGTCGAAAGCGAATCGGGTGTGGGTACCACGTTCCGCGTCTGGCTCCCCACGGTCGAGTGATCTCCTACCACCACTTCTCGTAGCGCGTCAGGGTCCGTGTCGCGGGATCCCACGTGCAGTAGTAGCCGCCGGCAAAGCTGAAGGCGACCAGCCCGTTCTCCGGGTGACCGGAGACCTCCAGCCGCGTCTCGACGCTGGGATCCGAAGGCGGAGGGCTGAAGCGGACGAGCGCGCGCGCATGTGCATCGTAACCGATGATGCTGTCGGTCGTGATCCACAAGGCGTCGCTTTCCAGGCCGGTTTTCACGAACTGCGTGTCGGTGNNGGTTGATGAAATCGGCGTTTTTCGGGACCAGGATGAAATGGATGGCGCCTTGCGAGGTGTTCATTTCAGAGAAAGCCATCAACGCCGTATTGTTGTTGCTATCCGTGGGATTGGTGAAAACGCCCACCAGGTCGTACTGTGTCGTCCCCGAGGAGACAAGGTGCGACCTGGCCGTCTGCGCGCTCCAGTCGCCGGGATACTCGAAATAGAACAGCATTTTTGCCCCGATGTCCTCGCGGAGGGAGGNNGCCCCCTGTGAAGGGGATGCCCAGCGGCGGCACTGCCGCAAGATCGTCGAGGGACCAGGACTGCTCGGGCTTGAGCTGCGGGGAAAAGACCAGCAGGTGCGGCAAGGAACTGTCGAAGTTCAGGCCGGAGACGAGCAGGACGAACTCGAGGTTTCCCGCCGCGATGATCGACAGCGTGAAGGAGCTCGCGGCCGAGGCAGATATGGACGATGAGAGGTCGATGCGCGCGGTCGTCTGTGCAACGTCCGACGCGAAACGGCCCTTGAAAAGCACGTCACAGGAGCTGAGGAGAAGGGCTGCGATCGCCGCGGCAGCCGCGGCACGGGCCAGGCGCCTCATCTGAGCACGACGCCAATCGACACGACCGGGCCGTTGCTCATCAACCAGCCCTTGCCCAGCAGATTCGTTCCCAGGCCCAGGGTGTATTTAAACTCCGGCCGAAGAAAAAAAGCGACACGCGGCAGGTCGAACTCCAGGGAGAGGCGTGCGACGTCCACATAGAAATCGGCGTACACGGGAAACCCTGGCGTGCTCATGGCGGTAAAAATGACCCCGGCGCCACCNNTCGCCGGCATAGAAATAAAGCCAGTCCGGTATTGCATAGGCCCGCAGGGTGGCACCCACGCCCAGAAGCTGGCCGACGGTTTCCGAAAGCTCCACGGAAGTAGTGTGGAAAGGAGTCAGCCGCGTCAGGGGGATCTCCTTGCCCGTGACCAGCGTGACAGTCTGGCGATCGGTGTGGAACCCGGTCTTGCGCTTTTCCACGACGATCTTCGTTCCGGGGGGCATTTCGGTCACCGGCCAGCTCACCCGGCCGCCGCTGATCTGCCCGATATCGACGTCCCCGGAAAGGATGACCTCCATCCCCTCGTCGGGGGACGTGAAGACCAGCCGTGGCGACGTATTCGTTTCCAGGCGCACCGAAGGGAACAACGTGGTGAGGCTTTCATCCAACTGCGAGAAAAAGGCGAGGTTGAAGGGCGTGGTATCCTGGATACCCGCCGCGAGTTTTCCCGCAGCGACGTCCCAGCATTGGATCGAATAGTAGATCTGGTCGTTCTCCACAACAAAGGAGCCCGTCACCGCCACGTCCGCGCTGACGGCGCGCGCCACCGCCAGCGATGCCGCCTGCGTGGCGATCCGTGACGGGTCGAGTGACTGCGAGGCCGCGGCGGCATCCCGCCACGCGGAGGCAGGCACCAGCTTGTACCCGTGCGCGCCTGCCGCCGCGCTCACCGCGTCGGTGAGCGTCTGTTCATAGGCACCCGTGTCGGAGCCGGGCGGGGAGAGGTCTTGTATCGTGTAGACAAGGCATACCAAGGGGGTCTGCTGCTGGGCCGAAACCGGCAAAGCCGCCACTGCAAAGAGCATGAATAGGAGCGGTATCGACGTCGAGAGCTTCACTGTCCCTGTCTCGTTCTACAGTCTACTCGGCGCGACGGCACATTTCAAGGCAACTCAGCTTTTGCGCCCGGCCAACCCCGAACTTGAACGGGCAGAAGTGTTGGACTACACTTTATGCACGATATGCTTGCCACCGATCTGCTCCCCCTCCTGCAGGCGTTCGCGGTCCGCACGAAAAGCGCGACGATCGATCTGCGCCAGTTCGCGGCCTCCCTTGCCAGGGGCCAGGTACAGTCGGGGG
>PMIZ01000049.1 GCA_003157225.1 Actinomycetota bacterium
CTTTAGCAACGAAGTCATTAAGCAACTGGGTCGTTCGGGTACCCACGGCGTGGCCGAGGTCAAGCAAGAAATTAAGGCAACCATGAGCCAGCACATGCTCGTGATTCGGAATAGATCAGGTCTGGAAGCCTGCCTGGAACGGCTCCATGCCATCCGCGATGAGCTCGTACCGACCGTCGCGGTGAGAACGCCCGTGGAGCTCGTCGGCCTTCGGGAAATCGGGAGCCTGCTGGAGGTCGGGGAATTGATGGTTCGTGCAGCCCTCATGCGAACCGAAACCCGCGGAGGACACTTCCGAGAAGACTTCCCCGCGCGTAACGAAGCGGAGTGGGCAAGGCCCATCTTCCTTCGGTACGAGGCCGGCAAGGCTTGTTTGAGTAAAGGACAGTTCGCATGACCTTACAAGACAGTATAGTGCTGGTCGAGGTGATTGACGGAGTGGCTACGCTCACCCTCAATCGGCCGACGGTGTTGAATGCCCTCAATGATGCCACGTACCTGGCGTTGGAGGAAATCCTGGATGAACTGGAGACCCGGGACGATCTTCGTGTGGTGATCGTAACCGGCGCAGGAGAGCGGGCCTTTAGTGCCGGAGCAGACCTCACTTACATGCGCGCTTTGGATGGAGAGGCCCGACAAGAGTTCATCCTGCTCACGCACCGTGTCACAAACCGATTGGCATACTTCCCGCGACCGACCGTTGCGGCCATCCGCGGCTACTGCCTCGGCGGCGGACTGGAGCTTGCCATGGCTTGCGACCTCCGCATTGCGGGGGTTGGGACGCAATTCGGCCTGCCAGAAATCACGCTTGGCAGCATCCCGGGCTCTGGGGGGGTTCAGCGGCTTCCACTCCTGGTTGGGCCTACCCGGGCCAAAGAGCTCATCCTCACCGGCCGGCGTCTCTCGGCCGAGGAAGCCCTGGCATGGGGATTCGTCAACCAGGTCGTTCCGCCCCACCAAGTCCTGGACACTGCCGTGGAGCTGGCCCGGACCATCGCTGGGCATAATCCGATAGCGGTTGAGTACGCGAAGATGGCCCTGCAGCTCGGACGTCTCAGCGATTGGGGATTGCCTGCCCGCTATCACAGCCTAACCTCCTGGGCTTGTCAGCAAACTCCACACTACCGAGCACGAACGACGCGTTTCGCGGAGGGCGCTAAGGAGGAGACGCGGCCACGAGTTGCGGAGCGAGCATGCGAAGGCGTGTCTGAGGAATGACAGGCAACCGAACTAGGCAATCGTCTTCCGAAAGGGTGCGCGGGCCCTGGAAGGTCCGGACCCCCTCTTCATCTCTCTCTGTGGGATTGAGCACGGGGCGGTGGACGCCGAAAGCCTGGAGGGCTGCGCGGGCTGTCCAGACCTTGAGTGACGATGAACAAACGTCGCCCGGTCCAGGCGCTAAGAACAAAACGACCCCTCGCTCCGGAGATCGGGTTTTGCTAGCGGCGTGGGTCGGTCCCCGGCCAGATGGCGGATTATAGGGAATACTTTGCCCTCCTTTATGTCCCCTGACGCGGATTCGAGCAGGGCTTCCTCGCATGGGTACTGAAGTGGAGCACGCGGTACGATTCGTGAGTTCCAGTTAGATCTCAATCAGTTCCGGGATTTTTCGGAACAAATTCGGCAATCCATGCGGGGGCGTGTGGCCGGCGGGAGGATTGAAATGCACTATGGGGCGCAATTTCTCAGCGCGGACGAAGCGGTCAAGCTGATTCCGAGCGGAGCGACAGTGACGATTGGCGGGACGGGCGCAGTGCTCGAACCCGACTTAATACTCGCTGCGCTAGAGCGCAGGTTCATGCAAACGGGGACGCCGCGCGACTTGATTAGTATCAACCCCATGTGCCCAAGTGATCGTCCGGGAGAGGGTGGCCTGAACGTGCTGGCCCATGACGGGATGCTCAAACGCATCATTGGGGGGAGCTACCTGGCAAGACGCCACCCGGGGCTCATTCGCATGATCCGAGAAGATCGAGTCGAGGCGTATAACTTGCCAATGGGGACCCTGGTTCAGTGGTTTACCGCGGTTGGAGCGGGAAAACCAGGGGTGCTGACACAGATAGGGATCGGCTCCTTCGTGGATCCACGGGTCGAAGGGGGGCGCATGAACGCGCGCACAACTGAGAATTTGGCTGAGGTGCTGACCCTCCGGGGGGAGGAGTATCTATTCTATCCTACGTTTCCTGTAGATGTGGCCATCATCCGCGGGACGACGGCGGATCAGCATGGCAACATCAGCATGGAAGAAGAGCCTAACACGCTCGGGATGGCGGATCTTGCGATGGCAGTACGCAATAGCGGAGGGAAGGTCATCGTCCAAGTTAAGCGGGTGGCGAAGCGCGGCAGCCTGGATCCAAGGCTGGTGCGCGTGCCGGCGCCCCTGGTGGACGTTGTTGTGGTGAATCCGCGGCAAACACAGCTCACCCCGACGACCATCGGCGGTCAACAGGGATACAACCCGGCGCTCTCGGGCGAGATGAAGGTCCCCTTCGATTCAATCCCGCCTCTTCCATTAGATGGGAAGAAAGTCATTCTTCGCCGAGCGGCACGTGAACTGCGGCGCGGGGATGTGGTGAATCTCGGCGCAGGGCTGGCCACAGAATTGCCGATAGTGGCACTAGAAGAGGGCATCCTCGAGCAAGTGACCTTCACCAACGAACACGGGATCTTTGGGGGCCTTATGGGCACGGCGATCAAGACGACGTTTGTCGTTGCGTTGAATGCCGAGGCCATCATGGATTCCACCTTCCAGTTCAACTTCTATGACGGGGGGGGGCTCGACGTCACCTTCCTCGGTGTGGGACAGCTCGATGCGGCCGGAAACAACAACGTCAGCCGCTTCGGTGACGACATCCCGGGCTGCGGTGGGTTCCACGACATTACGGAGCGCGCCCGTCGGATTGTCTTCTGTACCTTCTTCACCGCCGGCGGACTCCAGGTTGAGGTGAGAGATGGGCAGCTCAAGATCGTGCGCGAGGGAAAGTATCCCAAGTTGGTGGAGCATGTCGAGCAACTGACCTTTAACGCAGCCCGGGCGTTTGCGAAAGGACAGGAGGTCCTTTACGTTACAGAGCGCGCGGTGTTCCGGCTGACGGCGGATGGGCTCACCTTAGTCGAAGTGGCGCCCGGAATCGATGTAGAGCGAGATATTCGAGCTCATATGATGTGTCCGCTTCGGGTCGCACCGGATGTGCGCTCGATGGAAGCAACGCTGTTTCTCCCCAACCAGGTTGGATTGGCGAAGGGCATCTGAGGAGGAGGGGCCATGCCTGAACCATTAGTTCAAGGAAAGTACTATGAAGATTTTGTCGTGGGAGAGGAGAGGCTGTCCGCGGGCCGGACCGTGGGGGAGGGCACGATCGACCTCTTTGCCGGACTGACGGGCGACTACAGCCAGGTCCATACCGATGCCGAGATGATGAAGGAGAGCGAGTTCGGGGAGCGGATCGGCCACGGCATCCTCGCCCTCGGCATCATGCAGGGCCTGATGTGNNCTGATGTGGCGCACAGGGTACACCCAGGGGACGGGAATTGCGACCATCGGCTGGGACAAGCTGCGGTTCGTGGCGCCTCTCCGGATCGGGGACACGGTGCGGGTCTACTGGACAATCAAGGACAAACGGGTAAGCAAGAGCCGCCCGCACTTGGGGATTATCACGGAGGAATGTCGGCTGGTAAATCAGCGGAAGGTGACCGTGATGACGGGCGAGCATGCGACGATGGTACGGCGGCGGAGTGGAGCGTCGGACACATAAAGAGAACGGGATGCTCGAAGGCATCGCAAGCGCATCGAACAGGAGTGGG
>PMIZ01000237.1:0-4173 GCA_003157225.1 Actinomycetota bacterium
TCACCGAGAATCCCCGCATGTCGAGGTGCAAGGTGATGGATTCCCCTTCGACGTAGTGGAACGTGATGTTGGCGTTCTGGGGAAGCCGGCGGCTGGGGTGACCGTTGAGGGTAGTGTAGGGGATACCGTGGAGCACCTTGTCCATCAGGAGATCTCGGAGGCCACCCAGCCGTGTGTTCTCATCGTCGGTCACCAGCTCGGCGGCGGTCGCGAAGCCGATCGCCGCGGGGATGTCCTCCACGCCCGCGCGGCGGTTGAACTCCTGGAAGCCTCCGTCCATCCATTTGGTGAGCGAGGTGCCTTGCCGGATATAGAGGCCGCCGGTGCCCTTTGGGCCGTGGATGGTGTGGGCGGCGACGGTGACAAGATCCACCGGCACCCGGCCCACGTCGAGCGGTAGCCGGGTGAAGCTGTGAGTCGCGTCGGTATGAAAGAGAACGCCCTTCTCCCGGCAGATCTTCGCGATGCTCTCGATGTCCTGCACAGTGCCGATCTCCTGATTGGCGTGCTGCACCGAGACGAGGATGGTATCTGGAGAGATGGCTTTCTCGACCGCCGCCGGGTCGAGCAAGCCCTGCCCGTCGACGTCGAGCACGTCTACCCGGTATCCGGCCCTGCTCAGAGCAGCCATGGTGTTCAGAACCGGGAAGTCCTCGATTCGCGAGGTGATGAGGTGCTTGCCCTTCTTCTCACCGAGCGCCATGGCTACGCCCTTGATGGCCATGTTGCTCGACTCGGTGCTCCCCGAGGTGAAGACGAACTCCTCCGCGCCGGTCGATCCCAGCCTGCCGGCGAGGGACGTCCGCGCCCTGTCGAGCGACTCTCGGGCTTCGATGCCCATGGAGTAGCCGAACTCGGACGTGGCCACGGCGTAGGTCTCGAACAAGTAGGGCCGCATGGCCTCGAGCACGCGTTCGTCGAGCCGAGTGGCCGCCGCGTTGTCGAGGTAGCCGGTCTGCGACCCGCCCAGCGGAGGGCTCACCGGCGTACCTTGATGGTCCACTTGCCACCCTCCTCTTCAACGCTCAGTAGTTCGAGCTTCAGGGCCTTAACGGCCAGCGGAATCTCCTTCTTGGATTCCGGGTGGGTTCCGGTGACCTCGATGATGTCCCCGGGAGCCGTCTGCCGGACCGCTCTGCGGAACTCCACCAGCGGTTGAGGACAGGTCTTGCCACATACATCGACTTTGCATTCAGCCATGCCGCGTCCCTTTCGACGAAAACGCTGCCCGCCGCGCCGAACCTGGCCGCGAGCGATGGGCGAGCGAGGGTACTCGTATCACTGGCGGGGTACCCGACTGGGGGGTGGGCCAAACTGGGGTGAAGCCCGATGGCACCGCCCCTGGCGAGGGCGGTACTCCCTCACCGAATAGGCGTGTGCCGCGCGACGGCCGCCGGGGGAACGCCGCTACGGCAAAGTCTCGAAGCCCTCCTGACGGAAGTGGTCGTCGGCGGCGATGGCGATGTCGATCTTGAGCCGTCGCATCATCACGAAACTGAGGCAGTCGGTCAAGGTGTAGGTCTTGTCGGGCCGGTCGAGGAAAAGGGACCAGGCGCGCCGTTCTTCTGCCATGTCCGGATGCTCGACTCGAACCTCGGCCGCTCGCCGGACATGGGCGCCGACTCGAGCCGCTGTCTCATGGTTCCGGCGTTTCACCAGCAGCGCGACCAACTCATCAAGAACGTACGTACTCGTGACGAGCCTGGTGTCCGGCCGACGGACGGCATTCACGGTCGCCAGGTGGTCCGCCGAATCGGTCGCAACAAGGTCGTACCAGCCGGACGTGTCCACGAAGAGGAGACCCATGACCGACCGCTACAGCTCGGGGGCCGGCGGGACCCGTTCCGGCTCACCGTACAGAATCGCGTCGTGATCCTTGCCGCTGAACTCTCCATCGGCGAACAAACCGGCGATCTCCCAAACATGAGGGACCGTCGACGAGGCGCGGACCATCTCAGTCCTCACGAGGCCGCGGACGACGGATGAGAGACTACAGCCCCTTTCGCCTGCCTCGGCCTTCAAGAACTCGTACTCATCTCGTTCTAGTGTCACCTGCGTTCGTGTCATGCGTGCCATGATGCCCGCCTTCATGTCGTGCTGCCATCGGTCCTTGGACCTAGATTGGCATACCATGTTACATCATGTGGCAGCAGGCGCGATTCCGGTACTGGATGAAAGTAGCTTGTGGGACAGGCTGCTCATGCCGATAGGAACCATCGGACCGAGTGATGCAAGAAGGGCCGCTGCTGGCGTCTTTGGAGGGGGAATGCGACTTCGACACATACTCGCCGATCTCGTGCCGGCCGCGGGCGGGGCTGCCGCGGTCTTCGCGAGCCTGTCGCCGACCACAAGCGTTCACACGTTCAGTGATGGCCCGGCGCTCAACTGGCTTCTCCCGGTAATCGCGCTGGTTGTTGTCGGTCCAGCCCTGCTGCTCGCACTACTGCTCGTCGGCGTGAATGCGTTCAAACGCAGGCGAGAGCGCCAGGAGGTCGATGCGAACCTGAAGAGAGAGAAGCAGTGCCACGAGTAGTGCCTCCAGTATCCACATTGTCGGCGCAACCTGGGCCGCGCGACAAGAATCTCAGTGGCCGACTCATCGGAGGGAGCATGCGACTTCGGCAGATCCTAGTCGACGCGGTGCTGGTCGCGGGTACCGCCGCCGCGGTGTTCGCCAGTCTTCCCGCGGTCGCCAACGCGGACACGATGCATTGGGGAGCGTCGGAGGTGGCCTTCATCTATGTGCTCATTGCCGGTGTCATAGCGGTTCCCATCGCGTTGATTCTTGGGCTCGTTTGCCTTGGCGTGAGAGCGCGTAACCGTCAGCGAGCGCGCCAAGGGCTCGAGTCCATACGCCGGGAGCAGGAATACATACGGGAACTAGAGGAGAAGGGTCACAAGCGCCGAGAACTGGGTGACCCCGAAGAGGAGACAAGACCTTGGCTGCGTCCTTGAAGGATCTCTAGTGAGACTTCGGCAGATTCTAGTCGACGCCGCGCTGGCCACGGGTGCGGCCGCCGCGATCTTCGGCGGCCTTCCCGCGGTCGCCAATGCGGACGGGGCGGGTATGGAAGGCTTCGCGGTGGTGGCTTGCCTGGTGCCGGTGGTCGTGATCATTCTGCTCGTCGTCGGATTGGTCTGCCTCCTACGCATCCAAAGAGAGCCGCGGAAAGACGATGAGGATCCTCCTGCCTGGAGGAAGAACCAGGACGACTGGTGGGGACGACCACGGTAGCCAGGACCGTGCTCCTCGGGATCCTGGCGCCGCTGGCGGTCACGATCGTCCTCGAGACTGGGATGGCGGCGCTCTTTGGTCTGCGGCGGCGGGCCCTGGCCGCCGTGGTGTCGGTGAACTGCGTGACCAATCCGCCGCTCAACCTTCTCTGGATGGTACTCGCCTGGGCGAGTGTGGGCTTCGAGCGTGTCAACTCAGGTGGATCGCGGGGTGGGACGGTCGACGTCACGCCCACGTTTTGGGGCTGGTTCATTCTAGGCGTACTGGAAGTGCTCGTTGTCGTCGTCGAGTGGCGTATCCTGGTCTGGGCCCTGGGCCGGAAGGACATCTCGTCCCGGAAGCTCCTCGTGGTGTCCGCGGTCATGAACGCGGTGTCGGCGACGCTGGGCACCTACGTACTCTCGTTCGTTCCGTCGTAGCGACGGCATTGGCAGGGACCGTCCAGCGCTGGAATAATGTCTTCCCGGACCCCGCCGGGCCGGTAGGGATGGGCAGTAGTCACGAGGGCAACAGCGGAAGGACGACCGATGGCGCGCGACAAGCAGCCGCAGAGATACGATCACGAGCGGATCGAGACCAAGTGGCAGAAGGTCTGGGCTGAGCAAGAGACCTTCGTGATTGCGAACCCTCCGGCGGGCACGCACCCGGGTGGCAAGGGCTCCGATGCCACCTACGTCCTCGAGATGTTCCCNNCATGGCCATCAAGACCGGCGAGCCACCGGCCAAGTTCACCGAAGAGGCCATCTCGACCATCAACCGCCAACTTCGGCGCCTGGGTGTTTCCATCGATTGGACCCGGGAGGTAGTCACTTCTCGGCCCGAGTACTACAAATGGACTCAGTGGCTCTTTCTTCAGTTCTACAAGAAGGGTCTTGCCTACAAGAAGGAAGCGCCGGTCAACTGGTGTCCTTCGTGCCAGACCGTTCTTGCCAACGAGC
>PMIZ01000237.1:4200-4420 GCA_003157225.1 Actinomycetota bacterium
AGCGCAACTGGATCGGCAAGTCTGTGGGCGCAGACGTGGTGTTCCAGGTGGCGCCGCCGGCGGCCTGTGGGCCACAGGCCTACAGCGGCGCGCTCACCACCACCGTCTTCACCACCAGGCCCGACACGCTCTTCGGGGCGACCTTCTTCGTCATGGCGCCCGAGCATCCGCTCGTCTCGGAGCTGGTGGCCGGGCGGCCGGAGGAAGAGGCGGTTCGCGC
>PMIZ01000508.1 GCA_003157225.1 Actinomycetota bacterium
AGCCACGGGGTAAGCGGCCAGGGCGAGGCCGGTGGCGGCGATGCTGGCGGGCCAATCCACCGCGGTCTTGTCGATCACCAACCCGTTGACCGGGTTGGTCTCGTGAAGGAAGTAGCTGAATGATTGGCGCTGGAGCTTCTCCATCTCAGCGTCGACAGTGAGCACCCTGCCGCTTATGGTCTCTCCTTTAGTTCTGTCTTGGCAGGCTGTTACGGCGCGGGTGATCAGCTTGGGCACGTCCACCAGCTGCGATGGGTCGGCCGGCTTCCCGGCGAGTGGGCTCACTTTCATGTGCCTTCTGTACTCCTAACCCCCGCTCAGCGCTCGCAACTCGTGTAGTGCGGTCTCGGCCCGGGAAGAGATGACCCCGACCGGGCCCGTATCCCCCAGGACGGCCAGTAGTGGACCAAGGATTTCCCGTAAGACGGCGTTCCGCCTGGATACACCGTGCAGCACGTGGTGGGAAGCGTCTCGAAAGCCCTTTGACGCTGCACGCTCGGTGAGGGCTTGCAACACGGAGGGAACGGAACGACTTCCTGCGTTTATGAGCCCGATGGCAGCCAGCCAACGAATCCCAGATTCGGAATCGGCAAGCAGCGAGACCAAGTCGGGAATCGCCGCGGGATGGGGGATCTGCGTCAGAGCTTTGGCAGCCTCCCAGCGCAGACGTACCTGGGGGCTCCCAAGCAACGCCACAAGCGATGGTATCGCCGGTTCACCGATAGCGACCAACGTCTCCCGGGCCCGCTGGCGCGTGCCCCCGTCTCGGTCTCCCAGCTGCGCTATCAGCTCGTCTAACCGGCGGGATTCCATGTCTGAAGCCTCCATTCGCCTACGAGGGGTCAGGCCTTCCGATCAAGCCTTGGAGAATCGGCAGCCCACTAGTCAGCACGCAGTACGGCTCATTCCCAGGAACCGCGATTCTCAGACACGTGAGCACACCTCGGACGAAGGGTCGATGTCTTCCTGTGGCTACGAAGTCAAGTCAGCCGCCAGGGTTTCCGCCTCGCTAGGGGTGCGCATCACAATTGACATCACTTGGGACGAAAATCGCCGCGGTCAGCGACGAAGGGCACGAAATGAACGTGTATCGGATTCGCGAGTTCAAGCTGCGTTGGCAGTGCTAATCGAGGGCAGTTTCCGGCTGGCGAAACGGGAGATTCGATTGCATGAATAACCAGCGAGCGCGAGCGGGGCCTCCCAAGGTCCAACTACTTTGCTCGAAAAGGCTCCGACCAACAGCCTGTGCTTTCCTAGGGATTGCCAGACCGCTAACATTCTTCGTGTCTCAGAAGCCCCCACAATCACCTGGGAAGCCATGAACGTCTTCACGACGATAGCCATTCTCATCTTTCTGGCGGCGCTCTTCGGCTACATCAACAGTCGATTCCTCAAGCTCGCCCCGACGGTCGGCCTCATGTTGCTGGCTCTGATCGTCTCGCTTCTTCTCATCGCTCTACACTTCGCCGGCCTATCGGTCATCGCCACGGCGCAGAAGTTCTTGGACAACCTGGACTTCAACCGGGTCCTCCTCAACGGTCTCCTCAGTTACCTCCTGTTCGCCGGCGCACTGGACCTCTCCCTCGACCGGCTCGCCAGGGTCCGCTGGCAGGTCTTCTCCCTGGCGACGATCGGTGTACTCGGGTCCACCGTTATCGTCGGGTTTGCCATGTTTGGTCTCGCAAACGCCATCGGACTCGGCCTTCCGTTGGGCTACTGCCTTCTGTTTGGTGCTCTTATCTCGCCAACGGACCCTCTTGCAGTGCTTCCGATCATGCGCAGAGCCCGAGCCGGCAAGAACCTCGAGGTGCTCATAACCGGCGAGTCTCTCTTCAACGACGGGTTCGCTGTTGTCGTGTTCGTCGTCCTTCTCATGACTGTGACCGGTACCCACACGGGATCGCTCGCGCTCCACGCGCTGGTTCTGTTCGTGCGGGAAGCAATCGGCGGATTCGTTTTCGGTCTCGCCCTTGGCTGGATCGGCTACAGAATCCTTAGGACGATCGACGACTTCGCGGTCGAGATAATCATCACGCTGGCTCTCGTGAGCGCCGGGTACGCAATCGCCTTGACCCTGGGAATCTCGGGTCCGCTTGCCATGGTGGTGGCGGGCATAGTCATCGGCAACCAGGGTCGGGCTCGGGGGATGTCGCCCCTGACGGTGGAGAACCTCGACCGATTCTGGCAGATGGTCGACATCATTCTCAACTCGGTCCTCTTCATCATCATAGGCTTGGAGATGCTCGTCTTCGTCAACGAGTTCTCGTGGCTGCGACTAGTCGCAGGGATCGCGGCCATTCCGATCGTCTTGTTCGCCCGCTTCGTCTCTGTGGGCGCCCCGATGGTGGCACTGAAGCCACGGGGATCTCACACCCGGCACGCGGTTCCGCTCGTCACCTGGGCAGGTATCCGCGGGGCGATTCCCGTGGCACTGGCCCTGTCACTGCCCGCGGGAGAAGCCGGCAACATCGTCATCACCATCACCTACGTTGTGGTTGTGTTCTCAGTGCTCGTACAGGGGGACGACTCTGAAGTATCTCGTGGGGCACAAGAACCGTGGGCAGCGCGACGGGGCCGCTCCACAGCCTCCGGCGATACCTAATACAAGTGCGAGATGACGCGCCGGACGCAGAACTGTGGCGATGTCTCCCGGCTCTTGCCACACACCGTGCTGCGCCGGCACCGTGAGCTGGTAGGACGCACGTGGACCTACCGAGGTAGACGCCGGCCGGGTCGACCTAG
>PMIZ01000092.1 GCA_003157225.1 Actinomycetota bacterium
CGATAACTGCCTATCGCGGGTGGGCATTGTACGCTTTGACCCCTATCGGGATTTGGGCGATCGGCAGAGCACAGCCATCGCATTCTTAAATGCGCTCGAAGATGGCGCCATCCTTACCACCGTCGTCAGCCGGGATTTCGCGCGCATGCACGTGAAGGTCGTTAGAGAAGGGAAGGCCGACATCCAACTGGCGCCGGAAGAAGTCGAGGCTCTGAGCCAAACCAGGCCTCGCGGCAAACCTCCCCTTACCGTCCGACCGCGGGGCGGAGCCATCAATGCCTTACATGATAGCTCGCAGATCTAGTCGGAAGCGAAGGAGCTCGTGGCAGCGTCCGTGCCGGTGGCCTCACTTTGCCGGTCCACGGACCCCGTGCGCGCAGTCTTGTCCCAACCCTGGTCGGCGGGATCGTAAGCGGCAGAGTTCTGTCACCGCTGAGGCCGATGGTCCTTTCGAGCTTCAGGTTGGCACCCGCGCCCAGTACAACCCGAGCCCACGGCGCTCATGCCTCCCCCAGCCCACCCCTTTGGCTCGTGGCGCCGCCTCTAGTGCTATGCTACCCCATGTCCGAGAGTGTGCTACAGCAGAGAACGACCTTCCTTGGCAACGCGCCATATGAATCCTAAGCCCTATACCGTCTACGAGGCCAGGGTTCCCCACAAGCGAAAGTGGACTCGCATCCTTCTCTGGCTCCTCACGGGCCTCGTCGTGGTGGCATTAGCCCTGGCCGGCGGCTCGTATCTGTGGTTTCGCTCCCAGGTGGGTGGCGCCAACGCTCGGGTGAGCTCAGCGGCGGTAGCCGCTCTGCGCTCGCATCCTGTGACCTCGCTCGCACCTACGGGGGCCTCTCTCGCTTCTCCAGGGACTACGCCCACTTTTCCAGGAACCACCCTGGCTCCCCTGCCCGATCCTCCCGACAGCATGAACATATTGGTGCTGGGCTCCGATCAACGGCCGGACGTGCCTGGTGCTCGCTCAGACACCATGATGGTGGTCCACGTGGATCGAGCCCAAGACTTCGTCTCCGTCCTTTCCATCCCCCGGGATCTCTACGTGGACGTACCGGGGCACGGGATGCAGAAGATCAACGCCGCCTACGCCTACGGTGGAGCGGCTCTGGCCATCACCACGGTGCAGAATGTCACCGGCATCGATCTCAACCAGTATCTGGAGATCGATTTCCAGGCCTTCGAGGACATGACCAACGCTTTGGGCGGCGTCTATGTCGACGTCGATCACCGCTACTACAATGACGACCCCACCTACGAGCTCATCAAGCTCGCTCCTGGCTACCAACTCCTGCAGGGGCACGACGCTCTGGAGTACGTGCGTTTTCGTCATGACGAGAACCTGGACTTCGGCCGCATGGCCCGCCAGCAGCGCTTCTTACAAGACTTACGCCAGCAGGCCATGAGCTGGAACAACCTCATGTTCCGCTTGCCCGGCCTGGTCAGCGCCCTCTTCCGAAATGTCGCCACCACCCTGAGCGCCAACGATGTCCTCAGACTCGCCTACTGGGGTGTCAACCTGAGCCCCAATCGCATCAAGCAGGTGGTCATGATTGGGAACACCCCCACCATCGCGGGTCAGTCGGTAGTGGTCATCCCCAAGGAGCAACTGCGTGCTTACGTCACTGCTTTCCTTACCCCACCGGGCGAGAGTTCTTCGCAGGCGACCGCTTCCGACTCTGTTCCTCTGGCCACTTCCTCGATCTCTAGCGCAGCCAATGCTGCCGGCACCGCGCAAGGAGTCACTCCCCAGACTATGACCGATGCCAGTGAGTGGAAGGCTTTGGCCACTATGATTCCTTACCAGTTGGAGGGCCCCAGCTATGTCCCCCCAGATTTCAAATACTCGGACCGGATGCCCCAGAAGGGGGGAACCTATGACATCGTACCCGGAGACGCAAGCAAACCGGCCCTGCGTATGATCTATCGCTATGAGCCGCAAGGTGCGAAGTCAGACCTCTATCTGGGGATCACCGAGACCACCTGGACGGGAGCGCCCATCGCGAGTAAGGGCGAGCAGGTCAGAAATGACGGGGTCACCTACACGCTTGTGGGCGCAACCCGAGATGTGGACCACATCTGGTGGGAGCAGGACGGCGTGCTTTACTTCATCTCCAACACCCTTACCTACACCGTAAGCAAGGCTGATCTAGTTAGGATGGCGGAATCCATGATCATCGTTCCGAAGCTCTGACATGACCGGGGCTGAGAGGCCAACAGGGCCGGGCCCTGAAAGGACCGCGCTCTCGATGCTGCATTGCGAGGTAACGAGGGCCGTGAAGATGAGGCCATATGTCGCGAATTGGCGCCTATGAAATGAGAAAACGGGTACGCCTACGATTTCCCCGAGGGGGCTTTCGGAGCGACAAGCGTTAAGTCGTACGGCCGTGCTTTGACGAAAGGTGCCGCGAAGGATTGATGGGTGCCGCGGTGTCATTGATCGGGCGGAAGCTGGATGAGGAAGGGGGCCCCGTCTCCAGGAGGGATGCCAAAGAGACGGGGCCCGAAGTGCAGCGTGTGAGGTGCCGCGAAGGAGAGGTTAACCGCAGACGCATAAAGGCGTCGTAAGACCGCAGAGCCGACGAGATCAAACTTCGCGAGCTCTTGGTCGTTCTCGCCTGTCGCTCGTGGGCAGTGCCGCGCCTAGGTCCTCGAGGCCGCTCCGGCGGTTTAGTTGCCGAACATAGCAGCGTGGATTCTGCCTAGACTCTTGCGGAAGGTTCGACAGGCCCGTCCATCGCGTTCGCCGCTGGCTCGGCTGCTGCTGGCCTAGCTGTCGCGGCGGCCGTGGGTGCCGAAAGTGGCGGCGAGACAGTGACGTTGGTCTTGTTCGGCTCGCTTACCTCGCTTGCTTCCCTCGTGACACTGGAGAACTCCTCCTTGGCTTCTTGGAGACCTTGGCGGAAGCTCGTGATTGACTTACCTAAGGAATGTCCCATCTGGGGCAGTCTCTTCGGGCCAAACACGAGCAGGGCAATGACCAGAACGATGACGATGTGCCAGGGGGCAAAAATACCATCCATGCTACGGCTCCTTGCTTCGGTCCGCTCTTGAGGCAGCATTGTACGCTTCCGAGTTCACGGTAACGCTCGGGAACTCGCGCAAGGACCGGCCGGACGCGGGAGCCCGAGAAGGCGTCGGCCGCGTTCATCTTTGAAAATGCAGAGCGGAGCCCCACTCCCCCGAAGTGGCTTGCCCTTAGGTAACTTGGACGACGGCTACCGTGCTCTCTTGTTCGGCCCACGCTTTGCGTCAGAACACGTGGCCGTGACCTCGTCTTCATGTGCGGTCTTCAGGCTACTCGTCAGCATGACTTCAAAACTGAAGGGAACGCCAACGGGATCCTGCTCAACGCGATGACCTATCTGACCGTAATCTTGATCGTCGTTCTCATTCTGGGATCGCTCGTTGTGCCCTTGTTTGTCCGCGGCTGGAACAAGAAGAACTCTTCGCACGTCGACCTTCCTGGCCTGGCCACATTGCCCGCAAATACGTGTGGCTCAAGACGCTCGATGTCGGGCGATTCCTTCAGTCAAACGACTCACGACTACACTTGGTGGCGGATGCATACGGTCCTCCTATGGGCCGCACCATGGAGATGAGATGAGAAGGGCCAGCCCCCCGGGGTACCGTTGAGGTCCCCAAACA
>PMIZ01000369.1 GCA_003157225.1 Actinomycetota bacterium
TCAATAGCGGCCGTTCCGTCAGTGTCCAGACCGCCAGTTCCTCCGGCCTGATCATCCCTACCACGGCCAAGGCTACGACGACCACTGCCAAAGCCACGACCACTACCGCCAAGGCGACAACCACCACGGTTAGTATCAGCGGGGCGACTCTGTTCGCCGCGAACTGCAGGGGCTGTCACGGCGGCGGCGTCTCTGGGTCGGCGAGCGCGATCGCCAGCACCATCAAGAACGGCGTGGGCAGCAGAATGCCCAGCTTCTCCGGAAAACTGTCCGCGGCCCAGATCGATGCCCTGGCGGCCTATGCCGCGGGTGGAGGCCATTGAGATACGAGAGGTTTCCGCCCGCTGGGCGTCGTGCCTACCACGACCTGATCGGATGATGATTCCCGGCGCCGGCACTTGTTCGCGCGCAGTAAAGGTTGTACGCGTCGCCGGCAGAGCAGCGGCCAGCATGACCTCGAGCCCCCGATCGGCTGCCCCCGGGCTTCGCCGGCGCAGGCTTCCTTCCTACTAAACAGCGGACTCGCGGCTGCCGAGAGGACTCTCCGGGGAGGTCAGGACCCGGACATTTCAGTATTGGGGGTGCCATGCCGCTCTGCCGAAACTGCGGCTCTCGGATGGGGGAGCAAGACTGGTTCTGCAAAGCCTGCGGAGCTGCCGCCGTGCCGGATTCTCGGGCGGTCAGCCCAGTTCCGATGGCTCGGCCGGGCGCAAGTCCTTCAACGCTCCCCGCCGGGTTCGTACGCGGCCAGGTGATGGCGCTGATCGGTTGCCTGATGCTGGTGATCGGTCCATTCCTCTCATGGACGACGGCGTACCTGGTCTCGGGAAACTCGCTGTCCGGACTCCAGCAGACAAACAACGAGGCTTTCGTGCTCGTGATTCTCGGCATAGCCGGAGCAGCCTTCGCGGTTGCCTCTCTCGCCCTACGGCGTCGGACGTTTACGTGGGCGCCCTTTGTGGTGGGGCTGGTTTGCCTTGGTCTCAGCGTCTACTACTACATCCAACTGCGTGACCAACTCCGTCAACTGGAAGCTGGGGGATACGCAGTTTCCCTCGGAATCGGCATCTACCTCTGCCTTGCCGCCAGCGTTATCGTGCTCCTTGGAGCTGTCGTGGCCGCGCCAGCCAGGAAGACATCACGAACAGAATCCATTGAACTACGAACGCGGCACGGATCCCCGAAATGATGGCGTGGGACCATGGGTCCCCGTCATTGTCTCGGGGGCCGGGTTTGCAGTCCTCACGCCCATGCTGGCCGAGCGCTCAGCGAACGGCGGCTATGCGCTCAACGGTTTGGAGCGGTCGGCTCCGGGCCAGGTCGTGAGCCGTCTGCAGGTTGATCAAGAACTCCGGTGTGGTGCCCAAAGCCTGCGCCAGCAACCACGCGGTCTCAGGTATGGCACCACGCTTGCCCCGAATGAGTTCGTTGATGCCGTTGCACGGAAACGCCGAGATGCGCGGCAAACGCCACCTGCGACATGCCGAGGGGTCCGAGGAATTGCTGGCCGAGGATCACGCCGGGATGCGTGGGGACGCGAATCTCAGGAATCATGATCGGTTACCCCTTACGGCAGCAGGTCGTCCGCGTGGGATCGACCCTCAATCCACAACGATCTCCAGCAGCCACTTGACCCAGGGAGAACCAGATTGATTGGGAAGTGCCGCGCGCAACGGGAAGCCCTGCAGCAAGGGCATGGTATCCCCCCGCAATTCGTAGGCCAAGAAGTTCTCCGGTACGAGAGCATCCTTCAGGTTGAGGAAGCTGTAGTGGCCGTCCGCGCCGTTCATCCTGATCTCCTTGGCATCGGGTTGTATCCCCGCTGTCTGGAGGATCGTCGTCAGTGGCACACCAGACCAAGTAGCCGTATCTGCGAAGAACCCTGGGCAGACCAGATTCAGCGTAGCCGTCACTTTCGGCAGGCGGCGGATGTCGTCGTAGGAGAGGCTCAGCGGGTGCGCGACCTTGCCGTCGACCTTCAGGCGGTAGCTGGTTATGTCAATGGCCACGGGAGTACCAATCACATGTAGGCCGGTCGCCGGATCGACCTGGCCGTAGTCGGGAACCTTGGCAGGCACGGTTGGCACGACGATGGGTTGCAGGGCGACGGTAGTGGCAGTCGCCGTGATGGTCGTGGCTCCGCTGGTCGCGGTAGAGGTGCCGACTCCCCGCGTCGTCCCGGTGGTCTTTCCGCCGGCACACGCGGCCAGCAAGTCGCCGAGGCCGCCACCCACGACGATGGCCGCTCCGGCGACGGCGGCGACTTTCAGGAACTCGCGTCGGCTGTAGTGTTTGCCCTCGATCATGTCCTTCGTTCGGGGGTTCCCCAAGCGGAGCAATCGAGAAACCCACGCATGCGAGCGCGACACCGCGAGCCCCTGCCCACTCGCCCGCCACCGGCTATACTTTGTGAAGTGGCGCACCGTGGGCCAGCAACAGGGAATCTCCTCAGAAAGCGAGTCGAGCGAGATGAAGATAGGAGTCACCGGAGCAAGTGGGCAGTTGGGTCGTCTGGTCGTGCAGCAGTTGCTTGCCAGGTGCGCGGCTGCGGACATCGTAGCCATCGTTCGCGACCCGGCGAGGGCGGCGGACCTGGCGGGCAAGGGCGTCGAGGTCAGGGTGGCCACGTATGACGACAGCGCTGCGCTCGAGTCGGCGTTCGTGGGCCTGGACAAGCTGCTGCTCATCTCGTCAAGCGAGGTTGGGCGGCGCGCGCCGCAGCACAAGAACGTGATCGACGCGGCCAAGGCTGCGGGCGTCAAGCATGTGGTCTACACCAGCGCGCCGAAGGCCACGACTTCCGATCTGATCCTCGCGCCCGAGCACAAGGCGACGGAGGAGTATCTGGCGTCCTCGGGCCTGAAGTACACCATCCTTCGCAACAATTGGTACACAGAGAACTATGCGCAGTCCATTCGGGACGCCCAGCAAACGGGGACGCTGATCGCAGCGGCCGGCGCCGGTCGCGTGGCCAGTGCCACTCGCGCCGATTACGCGGAGGGAGCCGCTGTCGTGTTGGTGGGCGAAGGTCACGAAGGCAAGGTGTACGAACTGAGCGGCGATCACGCCTGGGACTACGACGAATTGGCGGCGGCCATCGCGGAGGTCACGGGCACGCCGTGCTCGTACCGGCCCGTGGAGCAGGCGGACATGGTCGCGGCGTTGACCAAAGCCGGCCTGGATGAGGGCACCGCCGGTTTCGTTGCCGCGCTCGACGGCAACATCGCCGAGGGCGCCCTGGGCGACGCTTCCCCCGACCTGGCGAAGCTGATCGGGAGGCCCACGACTCCGCTCAAGGAGACCGTGAAGAAGCTCGTCGGCTGACGTCCACCGTCCCGCGACATCGGAGGAACCTGAATGCCCCTTCATCCACTTGCGCAGGCCTTTCTCGATCTGCCGTTGGTCGCGGAGGCAAAACCGCTCTGTTCCATGTCGGTGGAGGAGTGTCGGCGCACATCCGCCGAGATGTTCAGCCAGGGGCCGCCCGGAGAGCCCGTAGGTAGCGTAGAAGACCTGTCCATCGCCGGTCCTGCGGGAGACATCCCGCTTCGCGTATACAGGCCCGAAGGAGAGGGGCCCTTTCCCTTGCTTGTCCTCTTTCATGGAGGCGGCTGGGTCGTCGGAGACCTCGAGAGCCAGGACGTGGACAGCCGGGCGATAGCCAACGCGGCGAAGTGCGTGGTGGTCTCGGTGGACTACTGTCTCGCGCCCGAGCACAAGTTCCCCGCGCCGGCCGAGGATGCATACCGGGCGACGTGCTGGGTGGCGGAGAACAGTCTCCTATTGGGAGGCAACGGCGGGCCGGTTGCGGTGGCGGGTATGAGCGCCGGGGGAAATCTCGCCGCGGTGGTTGCCCTCATGGCCCGCGATCGAGGTGGACCGTCGATCGCCTGTCAGATACTCAACGTGCCGGTGACCGACTACAGCTTCGACACCGAGTCGTATCGGGAGAACGGTGAGGGCTACGTGCTCACTCGAGCCGAGATGGAGTGGTTCTGGCAGCACTACCTGAGCACGCCCGAGGATGGTGCCCATCCGTATGCTTCACCTTTGCGCGCCCCGGACCTATCGGGCTTGCCCGCCGCTCTTGTCCAGACGTCGGAGTACGACCCGCTACGGGACGAGGGCCGCGCGTACGCGGAGAGGTTGAGCGCCGCGGGCGTTCCAGTATCCTATACGTGCTACGAAGGCATGCTGCATATGGTTCAGGGCCCCGAAGCCCTGAACGAAACGGCTTCCTATGTGAAACAAGCGTTCGCCGCGAGCGAAGGAGAGTCGGGATGTTCGAGCTGAGAGAGGTCACGCCGCGGGTGCAGAGTCTGCGGGAGCGGTACAGGGATGCGGTGCCGACGCTCGACGCCGAGCGCACCAGAATACTCACCGACTACTACCGGGTGAGCCAACACGAGCAGCCGGTCTTGCGGCGTGCCAATGCGCTCCACGAGATCCTCACCAAGATGACCATCCGGGTGGAGCCCGACGAGCTGATCGTGGGCAATGTGGGCCAGCACGTGCGCGGCTGTAGCCTGTGGCCGGAATGGGGCGGCATCTCCTGGCTCGCCGACGAGCTCGACAGCGGCGCCTACGACAAGAGGACCGCCGTCGACGCCTACATGACCATCGACGAGCCCGACCGGGAGTATGTACGCTCCGTCGAGCCCTTCTGGCGCGAGAACTGCATCAGCGCCACGGTCGATGCTGCCATGCCTCCCGAGGTAGCGACGCTTGCCAACGCCAGCGTGACTTCCTACGGGCCTCAGGGCAACGCCTTCGTCCCCAGCGGGCATTTCAACGCCAACTACCGCAAGGCGGTCGAAAAGGGATTCGGTGCCATCAAGAAGGAGGCCAGCGAGAAGCTCGATCAGCTGCGCGGCAAGATCACGGGAGACGACGCCGAAAAGTACTTCTTCTACAGCGCGGTGGTCATCTGTTGCGATGCGGTCAGCCTCTTCTCGAAACGCTACGCTAGCGAATGCCGTGCCCAGGCGGAGCGTGCGGTGGATGAGGCCAGGCGCGCAGAGCTACTCAGGATGGCCGATTCGCTGGACTGGATCATGGAGAATCCCGCCAGGACGTACCACGAGGCCCTCCAGGTCTGCTTCTTCTACCACATGATCCTGAGCATCGAGGGCAGCTACCTGGGGCTCACCATCGGGCGCGTCGACCAGCACGTGGGCGACTACCTCCGCGCCGACCTCGAGGCCGGGCGCATCACCTTGGACCAAGCCCAGGAGCTCATGGACTGCTTCTTCCTCAAGATGGCCGACCTCTTCCTCTCCGGACCGGCCGGGCTCATGCGGGTGGTCGGCGCCTACTCCAACAACATGCGCATCACCATCGCCGGACGCAAGCCCGACGGCAGCGATGCCACCAACGAGGCCACCTACCTCTGCCTGCAGTCGGCGGCGAGGCTCCAGCTCCACGATCCCAACCTCTCCCTGTGTCTGCACAAAGACTCGCCGGCCGATCTCTGGGAGGCCGGCATCGAGACGGCGAAGAAGGTGGGCGGCATTCCCACGCTCGACAACGCCGACGGGATCGCCGAGATCATGCACAAGCGGGGTCTCGCCGTGGAGGACGCCCGCAACTTCTGCGTCTGCGGCTGTGTGGAGTACTCGGGATCGGGGTGCGATTTCGCGAACGCGAGCGGCCCGTTCTCGAAGACCTTCTTCAACATCAACAACATCCTGCTGCAGGCCATCAACAACGGCGTCAATCCGCAGAACAACCTGCCGGGCGGCCTGTCGACCGGGTTCCTCTACGACATGGAGACCTTCGATCAGGTGAAGGATGCCTTCAAGGCCCAGTTTGACTACTTCCTCGACTGGCACCTCGCCCTCCACGCCATCAGCGAGTACGTGGGCACCCGGCAGATGCCGGTGCCCATCGCCTCGGCCACCATGGACGGTTGCATGGAGAGCGGGCGCGACATGATGTGGGGAGGCGCGAAATACAACGCCACGGGCCTGGCCACCATGGGTGTAGGCACGGTCACCGACAGCCTATCGACCATCAAGTACATGGTCTACGACAAGAAGCTCTGCAGCGGTCGTCAGCTCTACGACGCGGTCCTGGCCGACTGGAAGGGGCACGAGCTTCTCAGGGAGCGCATCAAGAACGAAGTCCCTCACTATGGCAACGGCGATCCCTACGCCGACGAGCTGGCGACTTGGGCCACCGGCCTTTTGGCGAGCAAGGCCAGTTCGCATGTGGGGCCTCGCGGCGTTCATCAGGCCGGGCTCTACTCCGCGGCGGCGAACGTAGCCTACGGCTACATGACCTACGCGACTCCGAACGGGCGGCGCAACGGCGAGCCGCTGTCGGATGCTGCCACCCCGTCGAACGACAGCGAGAAGAACGGCCCCACGGGCGTCATGCAATCGATACTCGCGCTCGACCCGAGCCGGTTCGGCAATGGGCTCCAGTTCAACATGAAGTTCCATCCGACCAGCCTCCAGGGCGCCGACGGCAACGCGAAGCTGCGCCAGTTGGTAGAGGCCTTCTTCGACCAGGGCGGCCAACAGGTGCAGTACAACGTGATCGATTCGCAGACGTTGCGGGACGCCCAGGCCAAACCCGAGGAATACCGCAATCTCGTGGTGAGGGTCGCCGGCTTCTCGGCCTACTTCGTGGAACTCTACGAGGACCTGCAGAACCACCTCATCGCCCGGTCGGAGCTGACTGTCTAGGAGCCCCTGTCACTCCCCGTGCAGCAACCTCAGCCGCTCGTCGTCCGCGGTGATCAGCTCGCGCTCGGCCGAGAAGTCGTGGCGGCGCATCAGCAGGAAGAACGCCACCGCGGCCACAGGCACCCCCAGCGCGATGGTGATGTCGGCGCCGCCGAGAGCCTTGGCCACCGGACCAGAGTAGAACGGATTGCTGAAGAAGGGGATCATCACCAGGAATCCGATAACGTAGGCCAGCAGGCCCCTGACGGCCCAGCGACCGTAGACGCCGCCATCCTTGCGAAGCAACTCGGAGACCGCATAGCGCCCGCGTCGCACGAGGTAGAAGTCGGTGAGATTCACCGCCGTCCAAGGCACGAGGAAGTAGAGCATAAGCATGAGGAAGCTGTTGTAGTTGCTCAGATAGTCCGCAGGCAGCGCGACCACGAGCACGTACACCACCACGGCGACCGCGAGCAGCGACACCACCCGCAGCCGGGCCGAGGTCCGCACCGCGCGAAACGCGTCGGCCAGCGACAACCCGCTCAGCATGGCCTCGTACAGGCAGACCCCCACGATGCCGAACATCGACACGAAGGTGAGCACCTGGAGCGCCGTGCCCGAGCCCGGGACGAAGGCCGCTCCGAGCCTGCTGAGCGCCCCGATGAAGTCCTCGTTGGGGCTGGCCGTGGCCACCGCCGCCCCCAAGAATTCCAGCCAGACGGCAGAGAGCGCCGTTCCGGCGAAGACGACCGCGAAGAGGGACGGCCCGGAAACCCTCTTGGGGAGATAGCGGGTGTAACTGGACACCAGTGGGGCCACCGTGATCTGGTAGCTGGCCGAAATCCCGAATTGGAGCAAGAATGCTGTCGCTATGAACCCTCCTTGGCCGAACAGGCTCCGGAAGGGAGTCTCCACGATCACACCGATGGTGAGGAGGGCGAAGAGGACGAGGGCCACGACTGCGAGCACCCGCTGCACGCGGTGGATGAAGTGGTAGCCGAAGATGGCTGCCAGGGCGGCGCCGGCGACGAGTATCGCGGCATACAGCGGGGGATGGGCACCGGTCAGCTGTCCCAGAGAGTCGCGGCCAAGAATCGTGAAGAACACCGCGAAGCCCACGTCCATGAAGACGGCCACCGCGAGTATCCAGGCGGCGCCGCGCGCGCCGAACTGCACCCGGGACTGGATCATCTGGGGGATGCCGAGCCGCGGGCCCTGCACCGCGTGGGACGCGGCGAATAGGGTGCCGAACACCGTTCCGGCCACGATGGCCACGGCCGACCAGGTGAGACTCAGTCCTGCGAGCGCACCGTAGACGCCGGAGAGCAAGGTGAGGAGCGTGGCGTTCAGCATGAACCAGAACGGGCCTTGCTGCCAGATCCTTCCGGTTCGTTCGCCTTCGGGGATGTGGTCGATGGAGTGGACCTCCACGACGGGTGCAGTCGGTGCGACGGCCGCCGCCCCGCTCTCTTCGAAGACCGTTCTTGCCATGGTACCTACCGCTCCTCCTGTTACCTCAGGCGGAGGAGTGCAGTTCGCCAGGAGAGCAAAAGCGTCCCCGAGCTGACGTGCAGCCCGGGGACGCCGTATTTCGCCCACATTGTCGACGCTGCCGCCCCATCCGCGGGGGTCGTTTGTGCCGTCGCTGCATGGGCAGGTCTTCTGGCTCCCGGATCGTCCTACTCGCCGCGCCTTCCCATC
>PMIZ01000442.1 GCA_003157225.1 Actinomycetota bacterium
CGAGGCAGCACATGATGAGATTTGCACAGCCGGGATATCACATGGGCCGGCTGGGTATGCACGCGCACGGCTGGGGCGTAGTCGGGCTGATCTTGTTGATCATTCTGTGGGTGGTAGTGATCGCGGCTCTTGTCCTCGGCATTTTGGCGCTCATTCACGCGTCGAGGCGCCGCCGGACGGAAGAAGCTCTTCCGCCTCCGCCGGCAGGCACGAACAGGCCGAGCCTGCCGGTAGCAAACGCCGAAGCGCTGAGGATCCTCGAAGAGCGCTACGCGCACGGTGATATACAACGGGATGAATTCCTCCAGCGCAAGGCCGACCTCTCCGCCACTCTGTAACGGCGAGCCGGCGAGGGGCAGCGATCCCCTCGCCGGCCCGCAGCACTCCAAAATAGTACCACTCCTCGACCGGGGCCACGTGTACGGGCCCCGGTCGCTTTTCCACGATACACTCGGTCCGATGTGCCTTGGGAGACGTCCGAAGGAGACCAAATGGACTATCGCATGACGACCACCTGCCTGACTCTTCCCGGATACCGCGTGCTTCACAACCTGGGCGTCGTGCGCGGCGTGACCGTGCGCTCACGCTGGATCGGGAGCCAGATATCGGCGAGTCTGCGCACGCTCGGTGGCGGCCGGATCACCGAGTACGTGGAGCTTTGCGAGCAGACCCGAGCGGAGGCATTCGATTTCATGGCTCAGCACGCCGATCAGATGGGGGCGAACGCCATCCTGGCCGTGAAGTACGATGCCACCGACCTCGGCAACAACATGACCGAGGTGCTGGCGTACGGTACGGCTGCCATCGTCGAACCCGAATAGGCAAGGGACGGGGTTCGAGAGGCGCCCAAGGAGGTTGAGCCATCGACGAACGTGCCTCACTAGGCTTCGCGGTGGCGGCCGAGAACTACGCCGCCTTTCGTCCCAGTTATCCGCCGGCGGCAGTGGCCTTCATCCGCGAGGCCGCTTCGCTCGATGAACGCTCGACGGTTGTCGACCTGGCGGCCGGCACCGGCCTGATGACCTGCCTTCTGCTTCCCGTCGCCCGTCTTGTCGCCGTGGAGCCGGTGGCCGAGATGCGGGCGGCGTTGCAGCTCCGAGTACCGGAGGCCGAGATCTTCGAAGGAACCGCGGAAGAGATGCCCCTCCCCTCGGCGGTGGCCGACGCGGTCGTCGCGGCGCAAGCCTTCCACTGGTTCGCCAACTCGACGACCGTCCGGGAGATCGCCCGAGTCCTGAAGCCCGATGGGGCGCTGATCCTGGTCTGGAACCTCAGGGACACGCGGGATCCACTAATGGCCGGAATCGACGCCCTGTTGGCGCCCTACCGGTCGACCAGTCCCGGTTACGTGAGTACATCATGGCCCGAGGTTTTCGAAGAGGCAGATTCACCGCTGAGAGTCGTTTCGCACCAGACCTTCCCGTTCGACGAGCCTACAACGCTCCGCCAGCTGAAAGGCCGGGTCCTCTCCACCAGCTATGTTGCGCTGCTAGAGAAAGGACTCCAGTCAGAGGTCGTACGGCAGCTCGCAGCGCTCGTTGGCTCTAAGAACGACGACGCCCCGGTTTGCGTGAAGTACCAGACCGAGGTGTTTGTAGCCCACATCAAGAATGACCGGGGGACCCATGAGTGGAAAACGTGACGACTACTTGTCCTGGGAGCAGTACTTCATGGGCGTAGCCCTCTTGTCTGCCCAGCGCAGCAAGGACCCCAACACCCAGGTCGGCTCATGCATCGTCGACCGGCGCAAACGGATCGTGGCCATCGGCTACAGCGGCTTTCCGGCCGGTTGCTCGGACGACGACCTCCCTTGGGAGCGCGAGGGCCCGTTCCTCGAGACCAAGTACCCCTATGTCTGTCACGCGGAGCTGAACGCCATCCTCAACCGGAACATCGCCGACCTCTCCGGTTGCACGATCTACACCACGCTTTTTCCCTGCAACGAGTGCGCCAAGGCCATCGTGCAATCCGGCATCGCCGAAGTCGTGTTCCTCTCGGACAAGCACCGAGATTCAGAGACCGACAAGGCGTCGCGGATCATCCTGGAGCACGCGGGCATTCCCACCCGCAGATTCAGCAAGGACTTCCGGATCGTCCTCTCGTCCGCCGACCGCCAGTCAACGGGCTAGCAGCCTCCCAGCTACGCGAGCGCCGACAGCCCGGTCTCCCCTGTGCGGATGCGTATGCACTCATCCAGCTCGAGCACGAAGATCTTGCCGTCGCCGATGTGACCGGTGTACGCGCCGCGGCGGATAGCGTCCACGGCCTGCCACACGTTGTTGTTGTTGACGGCCACCTCGACCTTTATCTTGTGGAGAAGGCCACCCTTCTCCACGTGGCTCCGGTAGACCTCAGCCATACCCTTCTGGCGGCCGCGCCCCATCACGTCCGAGACCGTGAGCAGGACGATCTCTTCTTCTTCCAGGGCTGCGATGACCTCGTCCAGTCGGTCGGGCTGGATGATGGCGATGATGTACTTCATGTCCCTACTCCTTCTCCGTCACCTATCCAACCACGGTGTATGCCGATTCCCTGTGCTGAGTGAGATCCAAACCAATGCTCTCATTCTGCTCGCTGACGCGGAGTCCGATCACCTTGTCCACCAGCTTGAGCAGGCCGAAGGAGAGCACGAACGAATACGCCGCCGACACGAGCACCGCGATGAACTGGTGCAGTAGAAGGATACCTCCGCCATGGAAGACGCCGTTCACGCCGGCAGGGTTGACGAGCGTAGTCGCCCACAAGCCGGTGGCGAGGGCGCCGGCCATTCCGCCTATGCCGTGCACCCCAAAAGCGTCCAGCGAGTCGTCGTAGCCTAGTTTGCCCTTTATGACCACCACCGCGAAATAGCAGGCGATTGCTGCCAGCGCGCCGACGCCCATGGCTCCGAGCGGGCTGACGAATCCCGAAGCCGGAGTGATCGCCACCAAACCCGCCACCGCGCCTGAGATGATGCCCAGTGCCGTGGGTCGCTTGCGCGTGATCCATTCGATAGCCGCCCAGGTGAC
>PMIZ01000497.1 GCA_003157225.1 Actinomycetota bacterium
GAAGCCACGGCCACCAGGACACGCTGGCCAGCGCGATACTGCGTCCTCGGTCGCACGAATAGCGCTATTCGTGCTTCTTGCGTCCTTGTCTCGCGCGCGGCGATCGTGTCCTGACGGCGCAGCGTCGCTATTCAGCAGCCTGCTTGCTCCCGGCCGTGGGTTCTAGTGAGCGCGATCTTCTCCCTAAGAGACGTCTCCTACCAGTACAAGGCAGGTTCGCCGGCGCTGACGGACGTAACGCTGTCCGTAGAGGAGGGGGAACGCGTGGCCCTCTTGGGGGCGAACGGCTCGGGCAAGTCCACCCTTCTTATGGCCATGGCCGGCCTCGTCAGTCCTACCAGCGGAGAGATCACCGCATTCGGGGAGGCGCTTTCCGCCGAGTATCTGGCCGACGAACGGCGGGCGCAGGCGTTTCGTCGCCGGGTGGGCATCGTCTTTCAGAACTCCGACGCGCAGCTCTTCAGCCCGAGTGTCCGCGAGGAGGTAGCGTTTGGTCCACTGCATCTGGAACTGCCCAAAGAAGAGGTCGTCCGCCGGGTCACAGACACATTGGGTCTTCTCGGCCTTGATGATCTGGCCGAACGGGCTCCGTACAACCTGAGCGGTGGGGAGAAGAAGAAGGTCGCTCTGGCCTCGGTCCTTTCCATGAACCCCGACGTGCTCATTCTGGACGAGCCGACCAGTGGACTCGACCCGCGAACCCAGCACTGGCTTGTCGAGCTGCTTGGGCAGCTGCATATGGCCGGCAAGACCCTGGTGGTCGCGACTCACCGCCTGGAGACGCTACGCGAGCTGGCCGAGCGGGCGGTTGTCCTGTCGGAGGACCATCGGGTGGTTGCCGTGGGGCCGGTGGATAGCATTCTTGCGAACCGAGAGCTTCTTCTCGACGTGAATCTGATCCATCCGAGGAGCGCGTCACCCTCGCTCAAGGTCTAGCCTAGCCTGCGCGTCACTCCTCGCGGCGGCTCAGGACGGGCCATGGGCGTGACCCTTGCCTCTTCACGCAGCGCGGGCACCTCCAGGCGGGCCTAGCGGGACCCAGTTCGAACCGCGACTCGATCGTAGCATGGTGGGAACTGGGTGGCGGATCAGGGTTGAACCGTCAATAATCACCAGGTTGATATCATGAAATCTGGGCGCCTGATCCGTGAGCATCGGGAGTGAGTTGCCCGAGCCGACGGCCATCCCCGCGTCGGACGTATGGAGCCATATTCTGGAGTGTAGCAATTGTCGACTAGCCGGTTCGAGGACAGCACGACCAGTCTCATCCTCTCTCGCGTGGCGCTCTACCGGGATGATCTCGTGCAGATCCGCCACGATGTCCATGCGCATCCGGAGCTCTCCTTCCGCGAGCATCGTACCGCGAAGAAGGTTGCGACCCTCCTTGAACAGTGGGGATACGACGTCGCGACAGGCGTGGGCGGAACCGGTGTCGTCGCGACCCTCACCCATGGCACCTCACAGAAGTCGGTGGGGTTGCGCGCGGACATGGATGCTCTGCCCATAGCAGAGGCGACGGGTCTCCCGTACGCCAGTTCCGACCCAGGCAAGATGCACGCATGCGGCCACGACGGCCATATCTCCATGCTCTTGGGCGCAGCCCGCTATCTTTCAGAGACCCGGTTGTTCAATGGCACGTTGCGCCTCGTATTTCAGCCGGCAGAGGAGATCGTCGAAGGCGCCACAGCTATGATCGAAGATGGTCTTTTCCAGCGATTCCCCATGGACGCTGTCTTCGCGATGCACGTAGCTCCCGAATTGCCCAAAGGGGTCATGGGATTCCGGAGCGGTCCGGCCATGGCATCCTCCGATCATTGGGAAGTAGTCCTCACCGGCATCGGCGGTCATGGAGCGGTACCGGAGAAGACGGTAGATCCGGTTGTCGCGGGGGCCTCAATCGTCATGGCCCTGCAGACTGTTGTTTCCCGGAGCGTGTCTTCTCAACAACCGACAGTGGTGACTGTTGGTGCCTTTCAGTCGGGTGATAGGGGCAACGTCATTCCCGGCGAGGCCATTCTGCGTCTGAGTATCCGCAATACCGAGCCCGAGATCCGCGTTCGAGTGCTGGAGAGGATTCGCGCCATCATCATGGGCCAAGCAGCAAGCTACGGTGTGGATTGGATGATTCGGGAAATGAGCTCGTCGCCCGTACTCGTGAACGACCCGGCACACACAATGTTTGCCCGTTCGGTCGCCTGTGAGCTATTCGGAGAGTCACGGGTAGCGCAGACACCCCTCATAATGGCGGGCGAGGATTTCGCCTTCATGTTGCAGCAAAGGCCTGGTTGCCTATGCTATATCGGCAATGGTGGCGAAACGAACGTCCATAGCTCCGGCTTCGTCTTCAGCGACGACATCCTCGTGACTGGTGCCGCCCATTGGTCTGCACTGGCGGAACGATTTCTGGCGTGAGTGGGGGACACCGAACGCCGTGCAAAGGCGGAGGGGGCGGGATTTGAACCCGCGAGACCTTGCGGCCTGCCGGTTTTCAAGACCGGTGCAATCAACCGAACTCTGCCACCCCTCCGTGTGCTCCGAACTGACTCACAGCGTCGGTCGNNTCAACCGCTCTGCCACCCCTCCGCAGACGCCACGCGTACCACCGCGGCGGAATCGGGCCACCGGGATCCGGGTCGGCACTGCGGCGACGAGTATAGCGCGGTCACTTCGCGACCGGGGCCACACACCGGTGCCGCCGCGCTCCTCCGTGGACCAAGCCCCCGAACTCTCGAGGGGGGCGCCCCAAGGCTTCGCCCGGCTAGTAGTTGTAGAGGCCCCCTGTGGTGCGCCAGACGACCGCGTACATGATGATGACTATCGCCACCCATACGATGG
>PMIZ01000223.1 GCA_003157225.1 Actinomycetota bacterium
GGCGAAGTTGAAGCAGCCCTTGGACGAGATTCCGACTGTGTAGCCCGGGAAGTCGTACTTGGCTGCGATACCGTCCATTTCGCTGATCAGCCGGTCGTTGAGATAGTTGAGGTGCTTGTAGGCGTCTGGGGTCATCACCTCTTCGAGGCTGGTGCGGGCACAAGCCATGGAGAGCGGGTTGCCGCTGTAGGTGCCCACCTGGTAGACCTTGCCGCTCTGCACCACGTCCATTACCTCTTCGCTGGCGCCGATGGCCCCCGAGGGCAGGCCTCCCGCCAACGCCTTGGCCAGGGTGACCATGTCGGGCACCACGCCGAAACGCTCCACCGCACCGCCGGCAGCCGTGCAGATGCCGGTCTTCACTTCATCGAAGATGAGCACGATGCCGTGCTTCTTGGTGATCTCACGCACCGCGTGCAGGTAACCCGGCTCGGGCAGCACCACGCCCAGGTTCATCATCGCGGCTTCCATGATGAGACAGGCCGGTTTGCGGCCCTCTTCGATGAGCCTGACGATGCGGGCCTCCATCATGGTGGCGTCGTTGAAGGGCACCGCCGACGTCATATCGATGACGGCCTTGGGGATGCCCGCACCATACGAGATGGACTTGTAGTTATCCCGGGGCCCGATGTCTCCGAAATCGGCTACGCCCAGACTCACCATCACGTAGTCGTGATGCCCATGATACGAGCCGAAGATCTTGAGCACTTGATCCCGGCCTGTGTACGCCCGAGCGATGCGGATAGCGTCCATGGTGGCCTCGGAACCCGAGTTCACAAAGCGCCACTTGGGCAAGCGGAAGTTCTTGGCCAGATGCTCGGCCACGATGAACGAGTCCTCGGTGGGCAGGGCGAACTGGGTCCCCAGCTCGCACCGCCTCTTGATAGTCTCGACTATGGCCGGGTGCGCGTGCCCCTGCACCATGCAGCCGAAGCCGTTGTGGAAGTCGCTAATCTCCCGTCCCTCGACCGAGTAGATTTTGGAGCCTTTCCCGTGGCTGAAGTAGACGGGGTAGGGGTCGCGCATCTGATAGGTGGACGAGACGCCGTTGACGAGCGTCTTGCTCGCCCGCTTGAACATCTCGTACGACTTGGGCGTGTCTTTCTCGAGACGCGTTTCTTCGCGCTCGGCCAGTTCGGCCACGCGCTTGCTGTCGATCACTGCGGTCATAAGCTACTCACTCCTTGTGTCTTGACGGCGGTCGCCGCCGGAACATCGCCAACGTGAGTGGGTCTCAGAGCCTGTTTCGCGACTACACGCCGACCGCCGGGATCGTGCTGGGCGGCGGTCACACCTTGTCGGCGAACGTCGGTCAGAAACGAGCTCCTAGCTATCACCGCCCTTTGGGGGGCTGCTGGCAAACGAAGCCCCGGCCTCCAGCACGCACTGGGCGGTGCGACAGGTCGTCCTCGGTCGCTTACGTAGCGCTGCTACGCTCGCTTCCTGCTTCCTACTCTCGCGCGTGCCCATCGCGCCCTGGCGGCGAGGCGTCATTTGTCACCAGCCCTTGAGCGCCTGGGGCGTCATCTCTTTCAGACCCCAGGGGAAGTCGTATTTGGGCATCAGCTCCATGAACGGATCGGGGTCGAAAGCTTCCGGACCGAGTACTCCGGCTCCCTTCCATACGCCCCTTTCGAGGAGATCCCAGGCGATCACGGGGCCGACCGCAGTCTGCCAAACCACAGCCTGGACCCCGTAGTTCTTCATGCAGGTCTCGTTGTCGGCCACCTGGTACAGGTACACCTCGCGGGCCTTGCCATTCTTGACGCCTTTCACCCAGGTACCGGCGCAGGTCTTGCCGAACATCTGGTCGCCCAGGTGGGCTGGGTCGGGCAGACAGGCCGCCACCACGTCCCGGGGCGCCACCTTGACGCCTTTGACGTCGATAGGGAAGCGGTTGTCGAGGCCGAGCATCTTGATGGTCTTGAGCACGCTGATGAACTGATCGCCCAGGCCATACTTGAACGTCACCCGTTTGCACTTGACCCAGCGAGGCACGAGCAGCACTTCCTCGTGCTCCACGTTGACGCACTCTACCGGCCCGATTCCCTCGGGGAAGTCGAACACCTCCGGCTCTGAGAACGGGACGGTGGTGGTCCAGCCCTTGCCTTGCTCCCAAACCACCGGCGGGTTAAGGCATTCTTCGATGGTGGTCCAGATGGAGAAGTTGGGCGCGAACTCGTAGCCTCGCACCTCCAGGTTGGCGCCGTCGCGCACACCGATCTCCTCGATCTCGTCGAAGAGGTGATTCTCGGCGTACTTGGCGAACACGTCGGCCATGCCGGGCTCCACGCCCATGCCGACGAGGGCGAGCAGGCCCTTCTTCTCCCAAGCCTCGGCCCGCTCGAACTGGTAGTCGCCCAGCTTCACGCCGCAGGCGTGGTACGGGTCGCTCTTGTCGGCGGTGGACAGGGTCATGGCCATGTCCATGTAGTTGCAGCCCGCCTCGTAGGCGGCGTCAAAGAGGGCCTCGTTGAAGACGGGGTCGACGGCGTTGTGGATGAGGTCCACCTGGTGCTTGCTCGCCAAGGCGACCACTTGGGCACGGTCGCCCGCGTCGATGGCCTCCACCCTCATCTTCGCCGGGGAGCCGAGTTTGCGCCAGACCTCGGTGGCCCGGTCGACGTTGTAGTCGGCCAGCACCAGTTTCTCCACCCAGGGCTTGTCCTTGGTAAGGACGGCGATAGCTTCGCCCACGCCTCCGACGCCTACTAGTAGGACTTTCATGTGAGGACCTCCTCATCAGCGACGTAGGGATCGACATCGGGGATGTTGTTCCTCAGCTTGATCCACCGCCTGATCGGGTAGTAGAGAACGGCGCCGCCGCCCATGAAGGCGATGGGCAGCCAAAGGGCCTTCATGCCGGAGTCATGAATCTGGCTGTAGATGGCCAGGATGATGAGCAGCGTGGGCAGGATGGTGACGATTAACAGCACGGGCCAGCCGCCGGGAGTCCTCCAGCGGGGAATCTCCGGGCGGGAGATCCGCAACTTCCACAGCGCCAAGAACTCGATCAGCAGCGCGATCATGTTGAGGAACACGTCTATCACCACGAGCGCAGCGAACGCATTGAGAGAGAAGATGCTGAAGATGATGCCGCAAAGGATGATGGCGATCCAGGGAGTTCCGTGCTTCTTGCTCACCTTGACCAGGAACTTGGGCATCATGCCGTCCTCCGCCAACGCGAAGGGCACCCTTGTGCCCCCCACACTGTTCCCGATGAAGAGTCCTATCATGCTGAAGATGGCCGCCAATAGCATGAAGTCACCCAGGAACGTCGCGAAACCATTTCCGAGCCCTGATTTAAGTGCTACGGCCTTGGCTATGTCGGGGAATCCCCACCCGTCCGATTGCGTTGGATCCACTCCGGCCGCCTGCATCTGCTCTGCGGTCATGCCGGCCTGTTGAGCCACGGGCCCGATGCCCGCTCCCGAATCGGCCTCGGTGATGCCCCAGAGCGCCACTTTGTTGTTCTCGCCGGCGCCGCCGTAGAGCGCGGCGACCGTGGGAATGGCGTAGGTGGCTATGGCGGCGATGAGCACCAGAAGCATGGCCAGCGGATACGTGCGCTTGGGCTTGACGATCTCGTCACCGGCCGCGCTGGGTAGCTCGAATCCCATGTAGTTCCAGATGACAACGAAAAGACCCAATTGGAAGGCGCTAATAATGCCGGTGTCTTTTGGCAAGAAGGCCATGTGGAACGTGCTGCCGTGCACTCCCCAGTTCACGAAGCCGACCACCGACATAATAATCAGCGGGATCAACATCACCGCCCCGAGCCAGATGCTCGTGAGCCCGGAGAGTCGGACGCCGCGGATTTGCATGTACGAGATCCCCCATATGAGAACGGCCCCGACGATCCACTGGAGCAGCGAAGCCGGCGCCCATCCCCACCCATCGCGGAGCTGGGGGATCCAGAAGCCGAGATAGGTGGCCGCGAGCACGGGGTAGATGGAGACATCGACCCACGAGACGACCCAGTTCATCCAGCCGGTCATGAACCCGGTGAACGGGCCGAAGGCCTGTTTGGTCCAGTGGTAGTAGCCGCCCTCCACGGGCATCATCGACTGTAGTTCCCTGACCATGAGGATATTGGGCACGCTGTACACAAACGGAACAAGGGCGATGAGGAGAAGTGCCAGACCGGATCCGGACGTGCTGAACAGCGATTCGATACCGAACGATCCGCCGCTGACGGTGAAGTAGATGATCCCGAATAGCGGGAGCAGAGTCAGCGAGCGCTTGAGCATCTGGCGCTCGACGCTGATCTCCGTGCCCACCGACGAGACAGGCGCACCTGTCATGTTCCCCTCCCTCTCGAGCCGGGCGCCCCGCTCCCAGTGCGGCACAGGCGGGCACACCGGACCGAGCGCGACGCGGAGGATGATTCGCCTACAACATCTCACAGCGAAGGTGCGGAAAGCAACAGAGGAGAAGTAGAATATGGCGTGGATCGTGCATCGGCGCAAAGGGTGAACTCGGTGACCTCGATGTCATATCGAGGCGAGTCCGAAGGAGGCTAGGTTGGACTTCTATCAGGGAAGGGTCCTGCGCGTCGATCTTACGTCGGAAGCCGCCTTCACCGAGCCACTCAACCTGGACTGGGCCGAGCGCTACCTAGGCGGAAAAGGCCTGCTCTTCCGCTACATGTGGGAGTATGTGCCGCCCAAGGTGGACCCCTGGTCGCCCGACAACCCGGTGTTCTTGATGACCGGGCCGTTCGCGGGCACCAACGTGAGCACCGCTTCCCGACTTGTGGTCGGGGCAAAGAGCCCCACCACCGGGATCCTTGACGATAGCTACGTGGGCGGGTCGTTCGCTCCCGAGATGAAGTTCGCCGGCTACGACGCCATCGTTGTAACTGGCAAGTCGGCGTCGCCGACGTTGGTGTGGATCAAGGACGACGAGGTCCGCTTCTTGCCGGCTGAGAAGTACTGGGGTCTCAAGACCTCGGGTGTCGAAGAGGCTCTGCGGCGTGACCTCGACCCCCATGCGAAGGTACTCTCCATCGGCCCCGCGGGCGAGAACCTGGTTCCCTGGGCCTGCCTCAGTACCGACCAGTTTCACAAGGCGGGCCGCGCAGGTCACGGCGCGCTGTTCGGCTCCAAGAACCTCAAGGCCATCGCGATCCGGGGCACCGGATCGGTGCGGGTGGGTGACGCCAAGGCCTTTC
>PMIZ01000268.1 GCA_003157225.1 Actinomycetota bacterium
CACCGCTGGCATGAGCACCATTCATGCCGTGACCAACAGCCAACCGGTGCTCGACGCGGTGCCCGGCTCCGGAGCCACCGACATGCGGAAGACCCGGGGAGCCATGGGTAATATCGTGATCACCTCCACGAACGCCGCGAGTGCCCTCGAGCAAGTGATGCCGGAGATCGCCCGCATCGGGTTCATGGCCGACTCCGTGCGCATACCCACCTCGAGCGTCAGCCTGATCATTCTCAATGTCACCTTCCAGACCGAGACCTCGCCCGATGGCAAGATCTCAGTGGACCGCGACGAGATCAACGCCATCTACAAAGAGGCTGCCGAGGGCGAGGCCCGAGGCCTCGTCAGGTACACGGAAGAGCAGAACGTGTCGGCAGACATGCTGGGCGAGGACGCGGCGGTGGTCATAGAGGCCATCGAGACCCACACACGCACCGGCTTTGTGGACCTCAAGGTCGAAGGCAACCAGCACCGTATCCCGCTCACCCACGTCAAGGTGTTCGGCTGGTACGACAACGAGATGGGCAGCTACACCTATCGCCTGGGCGAGCTCACCGGCCACGTGGCACGCAGCCTCTAGCGAGGCAGGCGCCGCGGTCACGACAGGACGAAGCGCCACGGCGCGGCACGAATGGCCCGTCAGTCTTCCGCGACCAGAATCTCGGCCCGCAGCCTCGGCCCATCGGCCGGCCGACCGTCGGCCGCCGGAAGGCTCCCGCCAGCGGGGAGGATCAACAGCCGGGCGACCGTACGCGGTCGGTTGAACCGTCTCGGTCCCGCCGACCCCGGATTCAGATAGAGCGCACCCTCGCGATGTTCCACGGCGGAGGCGTGACTGTGGCCGGCGATCACGACCGAGAAGACGGACCGCCTCGCGCGCTGACTCGCGTCGTCCGCCCAAGCCTTGGTCTGCGCGGGGATGTGTCCCACCAGGATACGAACGCCGCCCAGCTCGAGCTCCGCCCGCGCCGGCAGGGACTGCGCCCATGCCTCGTAGTCACAATTGCCCCGCACGGCCGTGACGGGAGCCAGCGCTCGCAGCTCTGCAAGCACCTGTTGAGAGCCCACATCCCCCGCGTGGATAATATGGGTCACCCCCTCGAGAAGCGCCTTGACCTCTGGGTACAGGTGCCCGTGAGTATCTGAGAGCACGCCGACGCTGACCAGCGCTGGCTTGCTGCCAACCTCGCCGGATCTAGTCGTCGCCGAACAGGTCATCGCCCAGGTCGTTCGCGGGTGGTAGGCACCCCCGCTCCTTCGCGTGCCGGGCCAGCAGTTCGCTCTCCCTCTGTGTGTAGAGGGGGTGCAGTTCTGTCTGGAAGAAGACGGCTGTGACACACGTGGGGTCGTCCAGCGCCTCTGCCAGGCCCCGGCGGAGGTCGGCGACTCCACGGATGAGCACGAGCTGCCCGTCCGCGTCGACAAGCCGAAATACCCCGGCTTGCGGCGGGACGGTCGACAGGTTGTCGAGGCCGAAGACGTGCCGTGTCTCGGGAGGCGGCAGACCGGCCCGCAAGCCGTTCTTCTCCCTCCGGCTGGCGAGCCACCGCGCTCCGGCCTCGCCAGGCGACGTGAGGGCTCCTGTGGGACACACCAGGATGCAGAGCCCGCAGAAGGTGCAGCCGGAAGCCCGCAGTGTCTCGCTCTTGGGACGCGCCGTCTTCCCATCAGAGCTCATCTCCAAGGCTCCTCCGGCCTCCGAAGCGGCCTCACAGAAGCGAACGCAACGCGCACAGCCGACGCAGAGTCCCGGCTCGCGCCTGATTCGGCCTTCGGTGGTCGCTGTCCGCTCCGCCGTGACCGCCCGGCGAGGCACCTCCAGCGTGGGATCGAGCCATTCCACCAGCTTCCCTAGCTCGCAGCGCCCCAATTCGTCGCAGCACCGTGCCTCCGAAGGATTGCCGTAGCTGCAGCCCTCCCGGTTGCAGCCGTCCCGGTCCGGACAGCTGAGGCAGACATGAGGGTGTCTCGCCAGAATCGACTCGAGCCACCCCAGCCGTAGCCTTCGCAGACCCTCGTCGTCGGTGCAAACCATGGTGTCCGGCCTCGCCGGCGTCTTGCAGGCCAAGACGATCTGGCCGTCAGCCACTCGGATCGCGCAGAGCCCGCACTCGGTTGCGCCGTCCGCGCCGTCCGGCGCGGCTCCCTCGCCGCAGCAAGCGAGACCCGGGTAGTGACACAGACGGGGGACGTAGCGGCCCGCCGCGTCGCAAACATCGAGCAGGGTAGCCCCCTCGTCGACGGTCACGACTTCGCCATCCACCCGTACGCGCAGGGTCCGGCCCGGCTCCACGCCCGTCACCAGCTGTGCCGCAGGGCGCCCGCCAGGCAAGCAGTGGTGCACGGAAGCTTATGTTCCCTTCGTCCGCTCCCGTTCTGGCCTTTGCAGCAGGAGCACAGCTCACGTAGCCGTTTGCGAGCCCCCTCGTCGACCACCGCCACCAGGTCGTCGTAGTCGTCCATCTCGACGGCGTAGACGCCACTGGGACAGGCCTTCACACACGCGTGCTCGGAGCAGCGCGCGCAGACGTCACCGTCGATGGTGATGTAGTAGAATCCCGAGCCGTCCTCGTATCCGTAGTTGGCGATCACGAGGCGCCCGCCACCGCGTTCTCCTTCAGCGCCTTCTTGTGGAGTGAATGGGCGAAGAGAGCAGCCCCCAGCGCCCCCGCGATCTGGGGATCGAGCACCGAGTCCTCCGGCAGCTTCACCGCCTCCACACCTATCAGCCGTTCGATCCGCCTGGTGACGCCGATGTTCTTGCCTATCCCTCCGGTGATGAAGAACTCGGGCTCGACCTCCATGCGCTCAATCAACCCGGCCACCCGCTGAGCCATGGCGCCGCAGTACGCGGCCAGGACCCGGTCGACGCTCCAGCCCGCGCGCAGCAGGGAGGTTGCTTCGGATTTGGCGAACACCGTGCATACGTTGCTCACAGGCGGCGGCTCTTCGTCGATGTCGAAGGAACGCCGGCCGATGTCCTCGATGGGCACCGAGAGTACGTCGGCGATGACTTCCATGCCCCGGCCGGTGCCCGCCGCGCATTTGTCGTTCATGATGAAGTTGAGTACTTTGCCCCGCTCATCGCAGCGGATCACCTTGCAGTCCTGGCCCCCCATGTCGAGGATGGTCCGCACTGCCGGCCCGGCCATGAAGTTGGCTCCGCGGGCGTGGCACGCGATCTCGGTGATGGTGCGATGGGCAAAGGGCACGTTCACCCGTCCGTAGCCGGTTCCCACGGCGTAGGCGACGTCATCGAGGGCGAGACCGAGTGGCTCGCTGGCTCCCTTGAAGGCCCTGACCGCGCTGTCGGGGCTGGAAGAGCCGGTGCGGGTGGAGAAGAAGGATAGAAGCTTGCCCTCGGCGAGAAGCACTGCCTGAGAGCTGACCGATCCAACATCGATGCCGACGGTCACCGTACCGGCCGTCCGCCAATCGAGATCAGGAGCTTGCCAGGTCTTTTCGCTCCATCGCCAGTACTCCCGGCGCTCCGCCATGGTGCTACTGATGACCGTGCCCGTACCCGTAGCCGTAACCCCGCCCGCGCCGGTGGTAGTAGCCGCGCTTGTGCCTGACTCCTCCGGCTACCACGCCGATAGCACGTACGCCCGCTCGTTCGAGCAGGTTGCGGATCTCTTCCATCTCCCCGCGAGTGCTCGCGCGCAGCCTCGCCGTGACTATGACGGCGTCCAACTGGGGGGCGAGCACAAGCGGATCGGAGACCAACAGAAGAGGAGCCGAATCCACCAGGACGTAGTCGGCCGTCTTCTTGAGCTCGGTGATGACCTGGCCCATGCGCGCAGAGCCAAGCAGCTCGGCTGGGTTGGGCGGGAGAGGGCCGGAGGGCAGACAGTACAGGTTCTTCCAAAGCGACAGAGAGGAACCCTCTCCGCTGTTCAAACGCTCCTCCTCTGAGACCAAGGCGTCCATTCTCACCAGCTGGGAAGCTTTGGCAATAGAGCACTTGCCCGCCAGCACGGTGGAGAGACCGATCTGGTTGTCCAAGCCCAGGTACTCGTGCACCATGGGCCGCCTCAGATCCGATTCGACGATGATGACCCTCTGACCGGAGAGCGCCAGGCTAATACCAAGGTTGACGGTGGTGACCGTCTTGCCCTCCTGCGGCAGCCCGCTCGTAATGAGGATGGTGTGCACGTCGCCATCGACGTCGAAGTACTGAAGGCTGGAGCGCAGCGTTCGGAACGACTCGAGCAGCACCGACCCGGAACCCTCGAATCCCACGACTTCCGCCGACCGTCGCCCGGGTTTGGCGTTTCTCCACTTCCCGCCGACAGCGGGCACAGAGGCCAGTACCGGAAGGCCGCTCGTCCGCTCGAGGGTTTTCTCGTCCTTGACTCGCTTGTCCAGGTACTCGAGAAGAAAGGCGAGACCGATCCCAAGGACCAAGCCCACCACGAGAGCGAGAATGATGTTGCGCTGGGTCTGAGGGGTGAAGGGTGTACCCGGCACCGTGGCTTCCCTCATCAGGGTGAAGCCCCCATCCTGCATCGCTTCGAGTATGCGAAGGGTCTCGTACTTCGTCTGGAGCATCAGACCGTAGTCGCTCGCGAGATCGGAAGCACTCAGACCCGACATTTCGGTCTTCACTTCGTCTCGGGCGGCCGCCACTGCGGCCCGGTCGGCGTCCCGCCGGTAGATCACGAACTGGTGAGAATAGGCATTGGCGACCTTGGCCGCCTCCCCAGGATCGGTGCTGGTCGCGGATATGCTGATTAGGTCACTTCCCGAGTTCGTGCCGACGCTCACCATCCCCATAAGCGCGGGCGCGAGTTTGGCGGTCGCAGTGGCCAACTCGGCCTTAACCGCTTCTGCCAAAGATTGGCTGTTCTTGATGGCGGCCACGTCGGTGGCGATGGAACGGTCTTTGTCGTAGTCGAGCAAATACCCCTGGTATCCAGAGATTGCCGTATCCAACCCTGTTCTCTGGTACACGAGCTGAGCGGAAGCGCTGTAGAGAGGCGTGGTGCGAAGTGACACGAAGAGAGCGATGAGAACAATGACCACCACTGCCAAGACGATGATCCAGGCTCTCTCGCGCGCGATCCTCAGGTAGTCTTCGAGCCGGACCGTCTCTTGCCGTTCGTTGTTCCTGTCAGCCATTCTCCCTGCCGCTCTCTAGCAACCACCGACTCACGCAGCACCTAGTGTACTACAGGCGCTTTGCCCATTTGACGGCCAGTCTGGCGGGACGCAGCAGTCGGTGGAGCCATGACATGCCCGCGGGAACGGAGAGCCAATCCCAGTCTTCGGGTCCCGGCCGGAAGAACCTCGTCGTCGCATGCCACATGGAGGCAGCCAACGAGTCCTCGGTGGCGAATCTCCACGTCAGCCTTGCCAGCTCCGTCCGGGCCTCCGCGGATCGACCGCGATCCAAGGTTCCGGGAACGAGAGACCGAAGGAGCGCTCTTGACGCCGCGTCACGCGCAACGGCCCGGGCGACTTCTTGAGGAGGCTCCAGGCCGAACACCTGGCAGGCGTGTGCCACCCCAACGATAGTCCGGCGGTGGCAGCGCGCCGACCGCGCGACGGACAGAGCATCGGCCCACCGAGCGGCCGGCAACGCGAGCACCTGAACACCCAGGCCCAGAAGCCCCTCGATGCTGTTCCACCGATCCTTTGTGCCGTTCACACAAGCGATGATCAGCGTGTCGATCGTGGAAGGGCTCACGACTGGTCTGCCCAGAAGGCATGTGCTCCCCGACCGGTCCAGGAGCCGGTCCGCCGGCAGCGACCCGGGGCTGAAACCGACGGTGACGTTCCAGTGAACGTCCAGGTAGAGCCCGGAGTTCTCCGTCGCGAAAGCGATCTCCCCCCATCCGCGCTGTCTTCGCTCCAACACTCGGGCGTTGAACGGATTGGCATCCACAAACCCGTTCTTGAGAAGCACCTCGCGAAGCAGCGGCAGTTGCTCGTGACGAGCGATCAGATCCAAGTCTTCCCACGTGCGCAAGGTCACGTCTCCGTAGAGGCACTGAGCCCACACCGGGCCCTTGTAGGGCATCGCGTCAACGCCGACCTCCCGGAGTTGATCGATGAGCCGCAGGAGTTGCGCGGTCTGCCGCAGGCTGCGCTGAGAGGCGATGCGCTGCAGTTCGGTGAGCCGTTGGAGCAATCCCGACCCGCCGGGCGCCGCCGGCTGGCCGGAAGCCTGCCACTTGGAGACCATGCTGTGGAGGTGCCCGAGCATCCCCTGCTGGATGGCCGTTTCACAGAGCAGTCCCGCATCCGAGCACTCAGCCAGAGCCGCGTAGAAGGCCGGTGATCGCCAGGGCTCCATGACCGCTCGAGCGCAGAGAAGAAGCACGCGAAGCTCGGCGGACAGGGACTGGTCCTCTGCCCAGGACTCAAGTGGTTCTCGCATCACCATCGGTCTCCGGTCCAGAAGCTGTTCTTCGGCGTCGAGGGCAGGTTCGAGCGAGCTTGCGACTACAGGTGCGAACCCAAGCCTTCGGAAGAGGCTGATGGCGGCTGCGTCGCCTTCAAAGACGGCCAGGGAGAGGGACCGGCCACCTCGGCCGGAGGCTTTCGCGGCGGCACGCAACACCAGCGCCTCACCCGCGCCCCGGCCCCTATACCGGGTTCGCACAGTGAGCGACGAGAGCCACAGCCCCGCCCAAGGCGAATCGGGATCTTCAACCTCGAGCAGATCGGCCAAGCCCACGACCTTCCCTCGTCGCCTCGCGACCCAGGTCGAGACCGCGCGGCCGCGGGCACGGAGTTGTTGAGGTTCGGTCTCCGTCGCACAGTGACGCAGGCGAAACGTGCGAGTGTCGGCTTGGTCCGCCTCCTCCACCTCTATTCGTCCAAGCAGACGCCGAGCGGCAGCTCGATAGACGGAGAAGCCTTGCGCGCCCAGGGCGACGAGCGACGCCGCCCACCGAAGACGTCCGCGCACGGCGATCAAGCGATGGAGGACACCCCTGCGGCTGGCCCAGGCCACCCCCGTTCGGGCGATCCCCGTCCCGAAAGCCACGTCGCGACCGCGCCGTTCGACCCGTGCGACGCTGCCCAGGATGTACTCTCGAGCGACGAGGCCATCGCTTTCGCCGCGATTGTCTCCACGCAACAGCCAGCCGGTTTCTTCTCGAGAGATCACGCGATGGAGCGCCAACTTCCCTCCAGCGGGCAGCGTGAAGGCGACAACGTCGCCCACCGAAGGATCGCGGCCGGCCAGGGGAACAATGGTGACGACATCATCGTCGCGGATGGAGGGCATCATGCTGAGGCCGTGGACTCGCATCAGCACCGGCAACCCCTGCTCGATCAGGGCGCGAAGCAGGTCCGACTGCCCTGCGCCCGGGGCCGACGGCCCGGCCACCACCGTCCCAGGCCGTGAAGACCCGGCTTGGCTCACCGAACGACCCACCGTGCCCGAAAACGCCCCATGATTCGGGATGTTAACACTCCGTTTTGTCTATAGTGATTGCGACGAGCTCTAAGACCAGCGCCGGACGAGGAGAAAGACCCTGGCAGACGAGAGGCGCAGACCAAAGGTACGCGACGTGCTGCGGCTGGGGCGCGCCCTTAAGCTCGTATGGTCGGTCGCCCCGGGCTGGACGGCTGCCAGCGTCGCCCTCACCATCCTGCAGGGCGTGCTGCCGCTCGCCGCCGTCTGGCTCTTGAAGCTGATCGTCGACGCGATCGCTCGGGGTATCACCGAGTCCGACCACTCTGCGGCTTTCCGCCACGTTGCACTGCTCATCGGCCTCGCGGCCGTGGTGGGACTCGCCGCCGTCATCATGCGGTCGCTGGGCGCCCTGACCGATCAGATCCTCGGACGTGCCGTCACCGACCACGTTACCGATCTCATTCACGCCAAGTCGGTGGCCGTGGATCTCGAGTACTACGAGAACCCCGAGTACCACGACGCCCTCTACCGCGCGCAGCAGGAAGCTCCCTTCCGGCCCATGAGCACCGTCAGCAACCTAACCAGCACCGGCCAGGCTCTTGTGACCCTGCTCTCCATGGCTGGGCTTCTCCTCACCCTCCACTGGGCCGTTGGCCTTATCGTGTTGGCGGCCGCCGTGCCGGGAGCGGTGGTGCGCTTTCTCTACTCCGGCAGGCTCTTCGCCTGGCAGCGCAAACAGACGGAGGTCGAGCGGCAGTCCTACTACGCCCACTGGCTGCTCACCGACAGCGCCCACGCCAAGGAGATACGCCTCTTCGACCTTGGCGACCGCTTCCGGGTCTGGCATCGAGAGCTGAGGCAGCGGCTCCGCCGCGGGCTCATCGGTATCGCGGCGCGGCGTTCGCTGGCCGAACTCAGCTCCGGCGCGGTTGCCGTCCTTGCGGTGTTCGGAGCTTTCGCCTACATCGCTTGGCGCGCCCTCAAGGGGAGCATCAGCGTGGGACTCGTGGTCTTGTACTACCAGGCCTTCCAGACCAGCCTCGGATCGCTCCAGGCGGTGCTCCGCGGTCTCGCGGCGCTCTACGAGGACAGCCTCTTCCTCTCGTTCTACGACGAGTTCATGGCCCTCGAGCCTCGCGTGTTGCCCCCCGACCACCCACTGCCGCTTCCCCGGCCCATGCAGCAGGGCATCCGGTTCGAGCACGTGGACTTCAGCTACCCCGACACCGACCGCACGGCCCTTCGCGACCTCTCCCTGACCATCCGGCCCGGCGAGGTGACCGCCCTCGTGGGCCCCAACGGCTCGGGCAAGACCACGCTGGTGAAGCTGCTCTGCCGTCTGTACGATCCCAGTTCCGGCGCTGTCACCATGGACGGAACGGACCTGCGCCGCTTCGACCTCGTCGACCTGCGGCGGGAGATGAGCGTCATCTTCCAGGATTTCGCCCAGTACCAGTTGACCGCGCGCGAGAACATCCGGCTGGGAAACGTCGGACTCACCGAGAGCGACCCGGTCATCGAAGCGGCGGCGCGCGACTCAGGGGCCGATGAGACCATCCGGGGGTTGCGGCACGGCTACGACACCATACTGGGGAAGTGGTTCGACGAGGGCGAGGAGTTGAGCGTGGGTGAGTGGCAGAAGGTGGCTCTCGCCAGGGCGTTCGTGCGTGATGCTCAGATCCTGGTGCTCGACGAGCCCACGAGCGCACTCGACCCGCAGGCGGAGTGGGACGTGTTCCAGCACATCAAAGAGCTCGCACGGGGCCGGGCGGTCATCCTCATCAGCCACCGCTTCTCGACCGTGCGCTCCGCCGACCAGATCCACATCTTCGACCAAGGCCGCATCATCGAGAGCGGCACCCACGAGGAGTTGGTGGCCCTCGGTGGACGGTACGCGGAGATGTACGAGGTGCAGGCCCGGGCCTACCGGGGCTTCACTCCGTAACGAGTTCTGAGGCAATCAGGGCCGCCCCGAGCGCGCCCAGGTACTCGGCCTCGGCTAGCACTTTGACGCCCACGCCTCCCAGGGCCAGCGATAGGGACTTCACGAACCCCGCGTTGAGCGCCGCCCCGCCGCCCAGCACCACCGGGTCCTCGATGCCGATGCGGCGCACCATGGTCGACACCCGGCTGGCCATGGCATCGTGGACGGCTTTCGCTATGTCGGCCGGTGCCGTGTTGGCGTGGATGAGGCTTACCACCTCCGACTCGGCGAACACTGTGCACTGGGCGTTCATCGGGATGGTCTGAGTGGAGTCCAGCGAAGCCATGGCAAAATCGTCCAAGGGCATCTCCAGAGCGCGGCTCATGGCCTCCACGAAAGCACCCGCCCCGGCCGCGCACTTCTCGTTGATGGCGAAGTCGACCACCTTGCCCGTGTCGCTCAGGCGAATCGCCCTCGCCTCGTCGGCGCCCACGTCGATGACCGTCCGCGCCCCGGGGAACAGTGCCGCCGCACCTTTGGCGTCGGCCGCGATCTCGGTGGGCTGCTGCGTGGCGAAGGTCAAAGCCTTCCTGCCCGCACCCGTGGCCGCCACCCGCTCGATGTCACCTCGCGCCACTCCCGCCACCGAGGCCGCTTCGCCCAACCCCCGCTCGGCCGACTCCTCATGGTCGAAGCCCGACGGCACCGTGGCCCGCGCCAGTGGCTTGCCGTCCTTCAGGAGGACGACGTGCACGTTCTTGGCCCCGACGTCGATGCCTGCTACGAGCATGCTCCGCTCCTCTTCCACTCGTCTGGGTCCAGTGCAAGTCCCCGGGCCAACGCTTTGCGATTCGCTTCTTCGTTGCCCGGCGTCACGGTAGACATTACCGCTCTCTTGAGCGAGTCCGCCGACACCACACCGGTGATGCCTACCACCGCCCCCAGGGTGAACACGTTCGGAGTGATCTCCGAGGCTCCGTTCTCTTCCATGGCCAGTCGCGTGAACGGTATGCCGAAGCTCATAGCTGCCGACTGGGGCGGCGTAGTGACTTCCTCCGAATCATAGACAAGAATGCTGTCCGGGCGAAGCAGATGAGCGTACCCGTCCGCCGAGTCCTGGGACAGAGCCACGAGAAGGTCCGCCGACTGGAGCTCGGGGTAGTCGATCGGGCTGTCGGAGATGACCACGTCGCTATGACCGTAGCCCTCGTGCGTGTCGAGTCCATACGTCTGGGTCTGCACCACGTAGCGGTGGTCGCGGGTGGCCGCCATGGCGAGCAACACACCCACGAGGATCACCCCTTGCTCGCCGGTGCCGCCAAAGCGCACCTCCATGAAAGCCCGATCGGCGAGCAACCCCGACCGCGGCGGGGCCGGCCCCGAACCGATGGGCGGGGGCGACGACAGGTCGCTGCTCCTCGAGTTCTCGCCGGGACTGATCATACAAAGGCCTCCTCACCGGCCGACTCACCCGCTGCCGCCTGTTCGGCGGCTTCGGCCTGCGCCCGGGTGACGAGCGCGGCGTACGAACGCTGGAACTCGCGTCTCTCCGTGTCGCGGTGCAGGATTCCCGCGACTATCTTGCCTCTCAGTTCGGCCGGCGAGAGCGCCGCTGCCTCGGCCCTGGAGAGAGACCGTGCTTTTTCGTCCTCGAGCATGGCGACCGCGCCCCCTGTCACGTTGCGCTTGCCGTATTCCATCGGGCAGGGCACCACAGCCTCGATGAAGGCGAAGCCCGGGTGCTCGATCCCCTGCTTGATGACCTCTTCCAAGGGTTCGATCTCCGCCGCCGTGCCACGAGCGACGAAGGTGGCTCCAGCCGCCTCGGTGAGCTTGCAGAGATCAAAGGGCTCTTCCAGCTGCCCGTAAGGAGCCGTGGTCGCGCGGTCACCCCAATCGGCGAGCGGTGACGTCTGCCCGCCGGTCATGCCGTACACCTGGTTGTTGAACAGGATGCACGTCAGGTCGATGTTGCGCCGGCAGGCGTGTATGAGATGGTTGCCGCCGATGGCGGCGCCGTCTCCGTCGCCGGTCACCACCACCACGGTGAACTCGGGGCGCGACATCTTGATGCCGGTGGCGAAGGCGAGCGCCCGGCCGTGGATGGTATGCATGGTGCCGACGTCCACGTAGCCGGCCGCTCTGCTGGAGCAGCCCACGCCTCCCACCACCACCGTCTCTTCGCGCTTGAGGCCCAGGTCGACCATCGCCCGCAGCAGAGCTCCGGTCACGATGCCGATCCCGCAGCCCGCGCACCACATGTGAGGCAGCCGCTCAGTGTGCAAGAACTGTTCGATCTCGAGCGGCATCAGCTACACGCTTTCGTACTTGCCGATGAGCCTGGAGACTTGATCCAGGATCTCGCGCGGGGTGATGAGGGTGCCGTCGATCTTGCCCATGCCGATGACCGTGGTCCACTCCTCGGCCATCTTGCGCACCTCGCGGGCGTACTGGCCCAGGTTCAGCTCGGGGATGAGCATGAACTCCACGCGCCTCGCCACTTGCTGGATGATCTCCACCGGCATGGGAAACAAGGTGTAGAGGTGGAGCACCTCCACCGGAAGCCCCTCCTCCTCGGCGAGGCGCCAGGCAGCCCGGGCGCTCCGGGCACAGGACCCGTAGGCCACGATGCAGACCCGGCCCTTGCCTTCGTTCTTCATGTCGTACAGGCAAAGCTCGTCGCGGTGGTTGCCCACCTTGTCGTAGAGGTCGTGGAGGAACCGCTCGCTCTTGTGGGCGTCGTTGGTAGGAAAGCCGGTCTCGTCGTGGGTGCAGCCGGTCACGTGCGGGTGCGTCTCCGAGCCGAGCACATGCGGGGGATGGACCTCCCGAGCCAGGTCGGGGTGGACGTAACCGGGGGTGAAGTCGAAATCGCCGCTGGTGAGCCGGTAGCGCCCCACCAGCTCGGGCGAGAAGCTCTCGCGCATGTGGCCGACCACCTCGTCGGCCAGTAGAGTGACGGGGGTGCGGAACCGTTGGGCGAAGCGGACGGCGGCCATGGTGAGCCGGTACATGTCGGCCACGTTGGAGGCCGCCAGCACGATGGCGGGGTGATCGCCGTGCGTGCCCCAGCGGGCCTGCATCACGTCGCCTTGGGAAGGGGCGCTCACCCGGCCGGTGGACGGCCCTTCGCGCATGACGTCCACCACCACCAGAGGAGCCTCCACCATGATGGCGTAGCCGATGGCCTCCTGCATCAGCGAGAAGCCGGGGCCGGAGGTGGCGGTCATGCCCAGCTTGCCCGCCAACGACGAGCCGATGCAGGCGCAGATGGAGCCGATCTCGTCTTCCATCTGCATGAACACCCCTCCCACCCGTGGCAGCTCGTAGGCCATGGTCTCCATGATCTCGGAGCTGGGGGTGATGGGATAGCCGGCGAAGAAGCGCACGCCGGCGTCGAGAGCGCCCAAGGCGCAGGCGCGGTTACCTTGGACCAGCAGGCTGCTCTGGTCGACCTTTTCTCGCAACAGGTGGCTGTGCCAGAGTTCCATGTGGACTTGAGCATAGCACCGTGGCCGCTCCGCGAGGGACTGAGCCGCGCGCCGCCGCGCCTCACCGGCGAGGCCGTTGCCTCGCGTGTTTAGCTAGTGGACGGATTGCCTACAAGCATATTGGAGAACCTCTTTGCGAAAGGACGGCGGTGACCGAGCAGGGCGACAGACTGGCCGAGTGGACCGGCCGAGAGCTTTTTGACGCTAACGGGCACAAGATCGGCCGGGTCGTGGGCCTCGCGTTTTCTCGCAGAAGGTACGGCGCGACCTGGCTGAGGGTGGAGACCATCCTCGGGAAGAACGTACTCGTGCCCGCAGAGCGGATCGACACCTCACGCGATCGCCTTGTGCTGCCGTACCCCAAGTCCTATGTCGAGGGCGGACCTGTGAACGAGCAGGACGAACCGCTGTCGCGCGACGAGGGTCGCAGGCTATGCCTTCACTACGGCTTCGACTCAGCGATGCCGAACAGTGCGTGTCGGCAGGGTTGCGGCCTGTGCATGGCCAAGAGACGGGCGGAACGGTCGCGCTAGCCAGGACTTGATTGGAGCCGCATTCGGGAGGTCGACCGCGATGCCGCAGAGGCCGACTTCGCAATTCTGCGTCAATGAGTGAGAACTGCTGGATGGTATTCGAACTTGCGTGAGGACGTGACGTGTTCTTTTCGGCAGTGCAGAGCAACGCATGGAGAGCGTCGGTCACTTCTTTCCCTAGCGTCGAGCGGTTGTCTGCACGACGCAGAAGGAGTTGCTCCTGGCCGTCGGCAACCTGCTTTTCCAGCAAGCCAAGCTCGAAGAGAGCCTTTTGCCTTGGAGCGAGATCCTGCCAAAGTACTGCCAGAGCGTGCGCTCGCTCAAGTATTTCAGCGCCGTTCGAAATGTAGAGATACTCGGGTCCGACCGGGTATCGGGCGGCCGCGGATGGCATGCTGCAGCCTGCTAAACCAGGGCGACCACCAAGAGCGCCACCCCGACCACGATCAGCACGAGACCGACGATCATAGATGATCGTGGTGGAAGGTGGCCTCTGCCAGTGAGCTGCCCAGGCATGTGGCCCGTGCCGGCGAGCAGTCCATACACAAGCGCGATGAATCCGGTGGCTGTCAAAATGATGCCTATGCGGAGCATTCTTTCCTCCCCACGTTCGTCCCAAGACAGCGGTCGCCGAGCCCTATCGCTCCTCCTTCTTGTTCGGCCGATTCATCGGCTCGCCCATTTGAACCACTTGATCCCGATACCGGCAAAGAGCAACGTGTACCCGACGGTCGCGGCCAACGCTCCCCAAGTTTCGAGCGTCCAGGTGCTGGGCTGCATGGCTGCGACGAGAATCGTGGCGACGACTCCACCCGGTGACCAACGCGACACGATTTCCAAAGTCGAACCGAACTTGGCCAGGTGAGCGAAGATACTGAGGACAAACAGGGGGATGAAGACTACCGGGGCAACGGCTCGTACCGTCTCAGAGGATCGGATGAGGCCGACGATAGCTTGCCCGATGC